>CALFEA010000112.1 GCA_937950385.1 uncultured Altererythrobacter sp.
ATCCGGCGATGGATGGCATACGCCAAACAATGAGCGCGATCTTGAAGAAGCTCAAGAGTTAGCTCGCTTTCAGCAATACCAAGTCACCGCCCAACTTGAGGCTATCAAGATAGTCACTCCACCACTGCGACATCTTTACGCGCTCAGACCAGTGCTTACCTCGATGATAAACACCGCGAATCGCATTACTGTCTCCATGCGCGAGCGCGCGCTCAATCGCGTCTGAGCTCCATTTTCCGCTTTCATTGAGCAGGGTAGATGCGGTCGCCCTCAACCCATGCGCGGTGACCTCCTCCTTGCTAAACCCCATCCTTCTAAAGGCTGCGTTCAAAGCGTTTTCACTCATGGGACGTAGACCGGACCGGGCTGATGGAAACACATAACCTGATTTACCCATCATGGTGCCGAGCTCTTCGAAAAGGCTGATGACCTGCTTTGAGAGCGGAACCGCGTGCGCGCGCCGTGCTTTCATCTTGCCTGCTGGGATCCGCCAGACGCCTTCATCAAGGTCAAACTCCGCCCAATCAGCATGCCTCAGTTCACCAGGACGCACAAAAACATGCGGGGCAATCTTCAACGCAAACTTTGTGAGAGTGTAACCTTCAAAGTCGTCGATAGCTCTCAACAGCCCGCCTAGCTTCTCTGGATCAAGAATGGCGGCGTAGTGCGTCGGCTTTGGCGTGATGAGCGCTCCCTTCAACAGCGAAGTTGGATCAGATTTGCACCGAGTTGTCGCCACCCCGTACCGAAATACCCGTCCTGCAAATGATCGACATTTTTTTGCCGTCTCGTGCTTCCCAGTAGCTTCAAGACGCTTCAAAGGCGCGAGCACTTCGAAAGGTTCGATCTCGTGGATCGGCCGATTTCCGATCGCTGGTGTCAGCTTATCAAGAAAGTAGTTCGCCTTGACGATAGTCGCTTCAGCGCGGCCATTCTGAACCATGATCTGCTCTATGTACTCGCGGGCGACCGCCTCGAAAGTACTCGCCGAAAGAAACTCATCCCTAATCTTCTGTTTGCGCTTCTCCACCGCTGGGTCGCCGCCAGAAGCTATGGTCTGCCTCGCTTCCATTGCTGCTTCTCGCGCATCCTTGAGGCTAACCACAGGGTAGCCGCCGAGCGACACCTTCTTTTGCGCTTTTCCAATTCGATATCGAAACCGCCAATGTTTGCCACCAGCGGGTGTGACCTCGATATATAGGCCACGCTCGTCAGCGACCTTGTAAGGCTTTGCCTTCGGTTTGAGGGCTCGGAGTCTGGTATCCGTCAGAGGCATGTGTGGGCCTTTTCATTTGGGCCTTTTGCAAAAGGCCCACAAAAGGCCCGCAAAAATGTCTGGATCGGCCGAGAACAGGTGGGACGATCCGGAACGATCCAAGGGCCAAACCCCTTGGATTTCTGCGGTTTTTATAGATTATCTGAGAGAACAAGGGAAGAACAAATGGTGCCCAGAAGAGGACTCGAACCTCCACATCCTTGCGAATACGTGCACCTGAAGCACGCGCGTCTACCAATTCCGCCATCTGGGCACCGGAGCGCTGGTCATCCTCGTTTGATCAACCTGCGTGATAGGAGGGCGCGGATAGCGGCACTCGCGCGCACCTGTCAACGATTGCTTTGTGCCTCCATATTGAACCCAAGTGCTTGCGCGCCGGGGCTGCTTGCGGCAAAGCGCGCACATCGTATAAATTCACAGGCTTCAGGCGCATAATTATGGCGACATCAGACCCTTTCAATAATCAGCTGGTCACACTGCTGGGCGGTAGCGGTTTTCTAGGCAATTATGTTGCGCAATCGCTGCTGGAGCGCGGCGCACGCCTGAGGATTGTTAGCCGCAACCCAGAAAAATGCTTCAAGCTAAAGCCCCTCGCCAATCTGGGCCAATTGCAGATTGGGCGCTGTAACATTACCGATGAACAAAGCCTGTTTGCCGCCATTTCTGGCGCGGATGCAGTGGTCAATCTGGTCGGGGTTTTCGGTGGGGATCTCAACGCGGTTATGGGCCGATCAGCGGGCAAAGCGGCACGGATCGCCAGCGAGACCGGCGTAAAAAGCTTTGTCCATGTCAGCGCGATTGGCGCAGATGACGAATCCTTGTCCAAATACGGCCAAGCCAAAGCCTTAGGCGAAAAATTGGTGCGCGAGGCGTACCCCAAAGCCTCTATCATACGGCCCTCTGTTATATTCGGCAGTGATGATGCATTCATCAATATGTTTGCCGGCTTAATCCAAATGGCGCCTGCTCTGCCTGTCTTTGGGCCAGATGCCGAAATGCAGCCAGCCTATGTCGATGATGTCGCTGATGCGATTGCCAATGCTTTGGGCAATCCGGGCTCGCATGGGGGCAAGATTTTTGAACTTGGCGGGCCCGAAGTTATGACCATGATGGATATTCATCAACGCATTGCAGCTGCGCAAGGTCGTTCGCCATTGCTAATTCCGATGCCTGATATCGCATCGTCGACCTTCGCAAACCTACCGCTTACCCCGATGAGCCGCGATCAATGGATCATGCTAAAAGCGGGCAATACTGCCTCGGGCGATCATGCTGGGTTTGAGCAATTAGGTATTGAGCCCAAGCCGCTGGGGGTATTTTTAGACAAATGGATGGTCAAATACCGCAAGCACGGAAGGTTCGCGCGGGCCAGCGCTTAACCGGCCCAGCGCGCGCAAGGCACCGTCAAAGCGCGGCTGAATAAAGCGCTAGCTTATCAGCAAAGGCCGTCTCTGCCGCCTCTTTCGCATATGATGGCGAATCCGGCACGGTCCAACCGTGATCGCCATCATAGACATCCACTGTCGCCTCTCGGCCCGCAGCTTTTGCAGCATCGGCGAAGGCAGTTTTCTCCGCTGGCGCCTTGGCATCATCATCGCGGGCAACAGCGATCAGGTAACGCGCCTGTGCTTGGCCAAGTGTCTTATAAGGGCTTTGCGCATCATCACCGACCAAGCCGCCGCCATGGAAACTGGCCGCCGCTTTGATCCGAGCAGGCACACCTGCTGCGCTCCAAACCGCCAGCGGTCCGCCCATGCAATAGCCTTCTGTGCCTATACCCTTCGCCGTATCAACCGCGTCTTGCGCATCAAGCCATGTCACTGCAGCCTCGGCATCAGCCATAATCGCATCGGCAGTGTGCTTGGCACGCCAAGGGCCAACGATGCCGAAACCGCCGGCCTCCACCAAATCCATAAACTCCCCGTATTGCTCGCCGGCAACGTCGCGGTAATAAGGGTTGAGCACAAGGACAGCATAGCCTTCGCCCGCCAATCGCCGCGCCATTGCTCGCTTCGCTTCCCGGATCGAGGCGATGTCGGGCCAAAAGATAATTGCAGGATGCTTGCCCGATGAAGGATGCACGAAAAACGCATCCATAGTGCCGTCGGCCGTCTCGAAATTCACCGCGCTCTCACTAAGCGCCAGACCCGCGGACGCGGCAGCGCCGCTTGTGCCCTCTGCTTGTCCAGCCGGACTGCATGCGGCCAATGTTGCCAAGCCAGCCATCGCTCCAAATTCGCGCCGGTTGACCCGGTCTTTCGCCCATTTTTCCAATACTGCGCTATCACACATTGCCGCTCTCCTTGACTGTTCCGTCCAATCCCAAATCCCCTGTGAAATTAAGCAGGATTTCGGCAATGGACAAGCACCGACTTGAGCGGCACTATGCATGCCAAGGCCAAAGGCCGCACGGGAGAGAGATTAATGACAATGCGCGGATGGAAATCAGCAGGACTATTGGCCGCAGGGATCGCAGCCAGCCTTGCACTTAGCAGTTGCAATGAAATGAGCGGCAGCGGAGATCGCATTGGTGCTGAGCAATTATTGGCTGCGAGCGATGACACCGCCAATTGGATTTCTTACGGCCGGACTTATTCCGAACAGCGCTTTTCTCCGCTGGATAAGGTCAATGCTGAGAACGTTACCGAACTGGGCCTCAGCTGGTTTGCCGATATGGACACAGCGCGCGGTCAAGAGGCGACCCCGCTGGTCATTGACGGCAATATCTATCTCACCACTGCATGGAGCAAGGTGAAAGCTTACGACGGCAAAACTGGCGAGGTTCTGTGGGAATATGACCCAGAAGTTCCCGGCGAAACCGCAGTCAAAGCCTGCTGCGATACCGTCAATCGCGGCCTGGCGACATGGGGCGACCGGCTCTATCTTGGCACCTTAGATGGTCGTTTGATCGCGCTCGACCGTGACACGGGCGCAGTCGAATGGACCAAGGTTACTGTCGATCAGGAGCAAAGTTACACAGTCACAGGCGCGCCGCGCATTGTTGATGGCAAAGTCATCATCGGCAATGGCGGCGCTGAATTCGGCGTGCGCGGCTATGTTGCAGCCTACGACGCAGATGATGGCGATGAGCTCTGGCGGTTCTATACCGTGCCTGAAGGTACAGAAGACGAAAGCTCTGCTGAATATTTGCAAGCGGCAGCTGAGACTTGGAATAAAGAAGTGCTGGCCGATAATGATGCGATTGGCGGCGGCGGCACGGTCTGGGATGCGATGGCCTATGACCCTGATCTCGACCTGCTCTATATCGGTGTTGGCAACGGCTCTCCGTGGAACCGCGCTTATCGTTCCCCCGGCGAAGATGGCACGGGCGAAGGCGATAATCTCTACCTATCCTCGATCGTCGCGATCACAGCTTCGACAGGCGAATATGCCTGGCATTATCAAACCACTCCCGGCGAAACTTGGGATTTCACCGCGACCCAGCACATCATGCTGGCGGATATGGAGATTGAAGGTAAGCTGCGTAAGGTTCTGATGCAGGCGCCTAAAAACGGGTTCTTCTATGTGATAGACCGCGAGACGGGCGAGTATATTTCCGGCGATCCCTATGTCACGGTCAATTGGGCCACGGGTATTGATGACAATGGCCGTCCGATTGAAAACCCTGAAACACGAGTTGATAAGACCGGCAAAGCTGCCTTTGTCACACCGGGTGCATTGGGCGGGCACAATTGGCATCCGATGGCCTATCACCCCGGTGAAAACCTCGTCTACATCCCTGCGTTCGAAGCCGGCATGGTCTATTCACCAGAAGCCGATTGGAAGCCCGATACAGCGCGCGGCTTTAATGTCGGCTTTGATCTGGGCGCTGGCGATTTGCCCGCCGACCTTGGCTTCCGCAAACAAGTGGCAGGCACGCTGAAGGGCTCACTTATCGCTTGGGATCCGGTCGCCAAAAAACCGAAATGGACCGTTGAACATCCCGGTCCGTGGAATGGCGGATTGCTGGCCACTGGCGGAGGTCTCGTCTTCCAAGGCACAGCTGGCAGCGAGTTTAACGCCTATAACGCATCGACCGGCGACAAGCTTTGGAGCTTTGCCGCACAGACGGGCATTGTTGCACCGCCCGTCACTTACACAATTGATGGCGAACAATATGTCGCTGTTCTCGCTGGATGGGGCGGCGCTTATGCTATTACAGTCGATGGCGCGCTACTGAATGAAAAAGCGCCGGTGAGGAACATCTCGCGCTTGCTCGTCTTCAAGCTGGGCGGACAGGCTGAACTGCCGCCAGAGCCCGAATTGGCCGACATCCCGTTGGACCCGCCACCCAGCCGCGCGAGCGAAGAAGTTATCGCGCTCGGTAAGCAGAAATATGCGCGCTATTGCGCTGTGTGCCACGCGCCCGGCGCGGTGGGTTCTACCGTGCTGCCTGATCTTCGCCGCTCTGGCACTTTGGGGAACAAAGCATCA
>CALFEA010000113.1 GCA_937950385.1 uncultured Altererythrobacter sp.
TGCCAAAGCCAATGCCGCACCGCTGGCTCCATCACTGCTGGCAAAAATCTCATTATGACAAGGATGCTGCCCCGCATCCGCAAAGCCCGGGCGCCATTTGCGTGAATGCCGCGCATCACCCGCGGCAAGTGACGTCATGACGGCAGGCTGCTCGCCTTTAAAGACACGCAAAAGCGCATCGGCAACCACAGGTGAAGAAGGAACGGAACGACTCATATGTTCCGTTTATGTTCTATTTTATGTCAGAGCGCAATACGGGTTCTAACGGATACCCCTATAGACTAATTTTGCTTATCCAAAAATACCATAAATCAGGATCACGCTCAGAACGAGAGGACACACAAATCGCACCAAAGCCCGCCATATCTGATGCAGCAGACCGTCAATGCCATTCTCATCATCAATCAAACGCGCATCGGCAATCCAACCCACAAAGATACAGGTAAGGATCGCGCCAATGGGCATGAACAATTTAGCGGTCACACCATCCAACGCGTCAAAGAAATTTGCCTCAGCAAAAATCGGGATAAAGCCGAGCGGGCGGAACTCTGCCAGCTCATTAAACGATAGCGCAGAAAGCACGCCAAGAACTGCAGCGCCCAGTCCAACAGTGATCGTAGCGACTGGCCGCGCAAGGTTGAATTTCTCGATCATGTACGCAGTCGGCGCCTCAAGCAGTGAAACGGAGCTGGTCAACGCAGCGAAGAACACCATGGTGAAAAAGAGCAATCCGATCAGCGAACCAACTGGCATTGCTTGGAACGCAATCGGCAGCGATTCAAACATAAGACCCGGGCCTGAATTAGCGGCTAATCCTGCGGCAAAAACAATCGGGAAAATCGCGAGGCCTGCTAGCAAGGCAACAGCTGTATCCGCGCCTGCAATGATGCCCGATGTCTTGCCCAAATTGGTCTCACGGCTGGCATAAGCGCCATATGTCATCATGCCCGCAACACCCAGCGACAAGGAGAAGAATGCTTGACCAACGGCGGCCAGCATCACCTTGCCCGTCAATTTGGAGGCATCGAAAGTAAACAGATAAGACACCGCTTGGCTGAAATCGCCAGTGAATGCGCCGTAGATCGTAATTGCGAGGAACAGCACGAAGAACAATGGCATGAGATAAACCGCCACCCATTCAATCCCGCTGGAAATACCGCGCGCCACAAAAAATAGCGTCAGCGCAAGGAAGCCAAGGTTAAGGCCAACCATCAGTCCGCCATTGCCGAACAGATCGGGCAGCAGCGCCTTAATTTCGTCAACGTCGCGCCCTTCAAATGCTCCGCCAGAAAGCCCCGTTTGGAAAAGATCACTGACGAATACACCGATGTAATACAGCACCCAGCCCCCAACGACGCAGTAAAAACTGAGGATGAGAAAGGCTGCGAACACGCCGAGAGATCCAAGAATACCCCAACCCGTCGAGGCATTGGAATCGCGCGCAACGCGGCGTACGCTTTCAGGCGCTGAGGATTGACCATGCCGGCCAATTAGCACCTCTGACAAAAGCACTGGCAGGCCGATTAAAAGCACGCAGAAGATATAGAACAGCACAAACGCACCGCCGCCATTGGCCCCGGCCTCTGCAGGAAAACGCCACATATTGCCCAGCCCAACAGCCGAACCGACCGCCGCCAGAATAAACGCGGTGCGCGAAGACCAACCCTCGCGCGCTTTTGAACCTGCTGCACCTGCCATAATCTTATGTCTCTCTTCCCCAGCGCCTTCCCTCAAAGCGCAGTTATATTGCGCAGTCATGCAACGAAATTCCCGCGGCGTAAACGGCTAAGCTTTGCCTTTCACCCGAACGCGGCTTAAAGCACGGGCATGTCTACAACATTTCAGCTCGATACATCGACTAGCCGCGCAACTCCTACGCCCAAACCGCGCAAGCGGCTGACGGTGCCGCGCATCCGCGATCATAAGCAGGACGGCAAGACGAAAGAACCGCTCGTCATGCTGACAGCCTATACTGCACGGCAGGCGCAACTGCTGGATACGCATTGCGATATATTGCTGGTGGGAGATTCGCTGGGCCAAGTTATCTACGGCCTCGACAGCACTTTGCCAGTTACCGTTGATATGATGGTCAATCACGGCGCAGCGGTTGTTCGCGGCAGCTATCATAGCTTGGTCGTGGTCGATATGCCGTTCGGCGCTTACGAAGCCTCGCCCGAAAAAGCGTTTGAAGTTGCAGCGCGCATTATGGCGGATACGGGCTGCGCTGCGGTCAAGCTGGAAGGCGGCGAGGCAATGGCGGAAACGATCGCCTTTCTCACCAATCGCGGCATTCCAGTGATGGCTCATGTCGGCCTGACCCCGCAGGCAGTCAATGTTCTAGGCGGATATGCGGCCCGCGGACGCAGCCAAGAAGAGCACGAGAAAATAATGCGCGATGGCAAGGCCGTGCAAGATGCAGGCGCCTTTGCCGTTGTTGCAGAAGGTGTGATTGAACCCATTGCCGTTGCCCTGACACAATCGCTCGAAATACCAGTGATTGGGATCGGTGCCTCTGCTGAATGCGATGGGCAGGTGCTAGTAACCGAAGACATGCTCGGCATGTTTGAACGCGTTCCTCGTTTTGTGAAGCGGTACGAAAACATCGCAGAGGTCATCGACAAAACAGTGGCGCAATATGCGGATGAGGTGCGCACACGCGCATTCCCAACCGCTGATCAAACCTATCAGCCTAAGAAATAAGCACCCTAAAAATATGCAAACTCTGCTGCGTTATTATAGCTTTTCGCTCGGCTTTACCGCGCTGTGCTTTGTGCTGGCCGGTTGGTATGGTTGGACCAGCACGGGTTCGATTAGCGCCACACTGAGCATCCTTTGGATCGTTGTGGTCTTATCGATACTTGAAGTGTCCTTGAGCTTTGACAATGCCGTGGTCAACGCCACTGTTCTGCGCGAGATGGACCCTGTGTGGCAGCAGCGCTTCCTGACCATCGGTATTCTTATCGCAGTGTTTGGTATGCGGATTGTCTTCCCCATCGCCATCGTTGCGATAGCGGCAAATCTCGGCCCGTTGGAGGCGATCAATTTGTCGCTCAATGATCCGGTGCGTTACGAGGAAATCGTTTCTGGTGCGCATATCGGCATCGCCGGATTTGGCGGCGCGTTCTTGGCTATGGTGGGCCTAACCTTCTTCTTTGACGAGGAGAAAGACATCCACTGGATAAGCGCAATTGAGCGTGCCTTAAACAAGGTCTCCAGCATTCCGGCGGTAGAAATCGGGTTGGTATTGGCACTAGTCTACGGCATTTCAACTACGCTAAGTTCGGCGGATCAAGCCACATTCCTCACGGCTGGTATTCTTGGGTTGATAACATTTATCGGTGTGAATGCGCTGGGCGCGATCATCGAACAACGCGAGGCGCGCAAGAAAGTGGCGGGTGAGATTGTCCGTAGCGGGCTTGGCGGCTTTCTCTATCTCGAAGTTCTCGACGCCAGCTTTAGCTTTGACGGTGTGATTGGTGCCTTTGCCCTGTCGAACAATATGATCATCATTGCGCTTGGGCTTTCCGTTGGCGCGATGTTTGTTCGGAGCATGACGATACACCTCGTTCGCGCAGGCACTTTGTCGCAGTTTCGTTATCTTGAGCATGGCGCGTTTTGGGCAATTATCGCGCTAGGGGGCATCATGTTGGTATCGGCCCGCTGGCACATACCAGAGACCATCACCGGATTAATCGGAGCGGTGATGATCGGACTGAGCCTGTGGTGGTCAATGCGCTATAACAAACGCAATCCAGACGCTGATTAGGTCTCGCTTCGATTGAACTGCGCGGCCAATGGAGCCGCCAAAATCAATTGGAGCAAATGATACAGCAATAATGGCGCAATAACGAAGCCCGCCACTTCTGGTGTAAATAGGATC
>CALFEA010000114.1 GCA_937950385.1 uncultured Altererythrobacter sp.
TTTGAATTCTGCAGTGGTTTTGGCCGAAGCAGACCAAGCGCCAAAGCTTGCGCCAAAAGTAGCAAAGTCAGGGTTTTTCAAATCTGTAGCGGATACTCTTGATGGAAATTCGCGCTCTTGATGCATGCGTATTGTGCCGTATGCCGAATTGTCGACCACGATCACCAACATATCACAATTATGCTGAACGGCGGTGGCCAGCTCCTGACCATTCATCAGGAAATCACCATCACCTGCCAGCGCGACAACAGTGCGATCGGGAAAGCGGCGAGCGGCGGCCACTGCGGCGGGTACGCCGTAACCCATTGCCCCTGCTGTGGGGGCAAGCTGCGTTGGAAAGCCTTCATATCTCCAATAGCGGTGCCACCAACCAGAGAAATTGCCCGCGCCATTGCATAGGATGCTGTCGGCGGGCAGCTGGTCGCGCATAAAGGCAACGCATGCGCCCAGATCAAGCGCATAATCTGTCGGTGCAGGCGTGGCCCATGTGTCCCATTCTTGATGCGCCTCAGCGCCAGCATCAAAGGGAATAATGCTGCATTCTTGGCCCATATCCTCCCACAATGCTGCGCTTTCCGCGAATTCGCCCGCTTCGCAGCACAGCGCCAAATCCGCACGGTATACGCGGCCCAATTCATTGGGGTCAGGATGGACATGGATCAGGGTTTGTCCCGGATGATCGGGCGTAATCACGCTGTATCCATCGGTTGTCGCCTCGCCCAAGCGCGCGCCAACGGCCAGCACCAGATCGGCCTGTTTCACGCGCTTTATCAAAGCGGGATTGGGGCCGTAGCCAAGATTGCCTGCATAGACGGGCGAGGAGGGCGAGATCGCGTCCTGACGGCGGAATGCGGTCGCTACGGGAAGGCCAATCTGTTCTGCGAAAGATTGGAAATGCTCGCGCGCTTTATTGTTCCACCCTGCGCCGCCAATCACGGCAATAGGGCTGGCGGCATCACCGATCATCGCCATCATCACTTGCATCGCATCAGGGCAAGCGGCTTGGGCAGGGCGGGTGACTATCGGACTAGGTTTCAGGGCAGCATCGACCGCCTCGCTCAGCATATCCTCTGGTAGGGCAAGCACCACGGGGCCGGGGCGGCCGGATATGGCAACATTGTAAGCCCGCGCGATATATTCATGAATGCGCGCTGCATCATCAATCCGCGCCGCCCATTTGGAGATGGGGCCAAAGAATGCGGCAAAGTCGACTTCTTGAAAACCTTCACGGTCACGCATGCCGCTGGCGACATCGCCGACAAACAGGATCATGGGCTGCGAATCTTGATGGGCGACATGCACGCCAATGCTGGCATTGGTGGCGCCGGGGCCGCGGGTGACAAAGCATACGCCGGGCCGCCCGCTGCCGCCTGCGTTCAAAGCGCCATCCGCGCACGCCATAAAGGCCGCGCCGCCTTCTTGCCGGCAGGTGACAAGGTCAATCGCGGGGCGGTCATGCAGTGCATCCAAAACTGGCAGGAAGCTTTCGCCGGGAACCGTAAAGATGCGGTCGCACCCTTGTTCGATCAGGCAATCGGCAAGCAGTGTCGCGGCGGTGGGCTTTGCAGCAGATGTGTCAGTCATAGTTGCAAGAGATACTATCGCAGTTCTGATTGCGCAAACCCGCGGGGAAGACCGTGAACAGCTATGCTTAATGTCCCGCCTTGCGACATTGGCGATTTGGCCAGCGCAAATGGTTACGAAAATGTTAACACGGTCCTCATGAGAAGAGCATTAGTCCTTAGCCACGAGAAATCACGTCATCCATTCCGGGCGAGCTTGCCCGCGCATGTGTTTGAAAAATTAAGGGAAATATCGGATATTTTGGACGTTGATCTCGATGACAATGCTTGCGGCGAACCGCAGCTTGAGCCGGAAGTGCTTGCCGCAAATGAAATTGCTGAACTCAGGAATGGTGTCGCCACTGATCCAGCTAAGACGAGCTGGTGGCATTTGACCCGCACCGATGTGCGCGGCTTTGTCAGCACCTATTTCGCCACTTTGATGGCTGCGCTCGTCTTTATTATGTGAACGGTTCGGCTTAGGCGCTGTTGGTGCTTGCCGGGCTTTCAAGCTCTGCTCGATGCAACCGCCGGGCCAAGACAGCTGATAGGACGCACATTCCCGCGCTCAGCAGCAATTGTTCCGCCACCGGTATGCCAAAAATGCTTAAGCTCATCGCAAGCAGCGCGCCTGCAACCATTGCGCCTGAATTTATGATATTGTTCGCAGCGATGGTCCGCGCGGCTTGATCGGGTGCAACGCGGGTTGTGAGGAAAGCGTAAAGCGGCACCACAAACATGCCGCCCGCAATCGAAATCCCCAACAGGCAGGCGAGCAAAGCCATTGCCATGGGCCAGACGATAAATTCACTCACGCTCATCAATTCGGTCGGCGCATTGGCTGCCCAAATGCGGCAAACAATATAGAAAGCGACAACGAATATTCCCATCACAATGACGGATATCGGGGCATAGCGGGCCGACACCTTGCCTTTAAGCAAGGCGTTTATCCCGACAGACCCAATCGCAATTCCCACCGAAAACACCGCGAGAAACAGGCTTGCGACTTCTTTTGAAGCCATAAGCGTGTTTTTGGCCAGCGGGGGAAATTGGATCGTCAGCACCGCGCCAATCGTCCAGAAAAAGCTGATCGCGATGATGGCATAATAAATGGGGCGATCGTGCATCGTTGATTTGATTAGAGTTTTGGATGCCCGCCAAACATTCCAATCCAGCTTTTCAATATTGCCCATCGGCGGTGCGGGAGGGATTTGGCGGCTGCTGATATAGCCAACAACCGATGTCGCAATAATCCCGCCTGCCGCCCATTCCACAGGGATCCACCCTGCCAAAATCGTACCGAATAGGATCGCGATATAGGTTCCTGCCTCGACCAAACCCGTACCAGACAACACTTCGTCTTTTTTCAAATGCTGCGGCAAAATGGCGTATTTGATGGGGCCAAGAAAGGTTGATTGGACGCCTGTCAAAAACAAAGCAAACAGCAAGAGCGGGATCGCAAATTCATCAACGCCAATGCCGCTCCACGCCAGATAAAGCCCCAATGCACCGATCAGCATGAGGCCAATCTCGCACATTTTTACCGTTCGAATGATTGCCGCTTTGTCGCGCATATCGGCCAATTGCCCTGCAACTGCGGACAGCAGGAAATAGGGGATCATGAAAAGGCCGGTCGCAACCGCGCTGAAAATGCCTTCGGCGCGCGGGTCATTATAGACCACATAGACCACAAACAGCACCATGGCGGTCTTGTAGAGATTGTCGTTAAACGCATTGAGCAGCTGCGTACAAAACAGCGGCAGAAAGCGGCGACGACGCAGCAGATGCGTGGACATGGTCATAAAGTTTGAGTCATTTTTGCTCGCTCTACCCCCATAGACTGCGCGTTCGCCGCATTAAAGCATGCACAGCGGCGAACAAGCCCCCGTCTTACGCGTTTTACAATTGCGTTGTTGAAGCTGCCCCCTTTTCCCTAAGAGCAAGCCGCGCTAGGGGAGGCGTACGATGCTAAATCTACCCAATATTTTGACCCTGTCGCGGATATTCGCAGTGCCTTTCCTGGCGTTTCTGCTGTGGTGGCCGGAATGGCAGCTGGGCTATTTGCTTGCATGGGCGCTTTATGCGCTGATGGGGATTACCGATTATTTCGACGGCTATGTCGCGCGTTCGACCGGCGCTGTGTCGAAATTGGGGCAGTTTCTCGATCCGATTGCGGATAAGATTATGGTCGCCGCCGTTATCCTCGTGCTGGCCGCGCAAGGGTGGATGCGCCATCCGTGGGGCGGGGATTTTCATGTTATCGCTGGGCTGGTGATCTTGGTGCGTGAGATTACGGTCTCGGGCCTGCGCGAATTTTTGGGCAGTTTGCAAATCTCTGTGCCGGTCACGAAACTGGC
>CALFEA010000115.1 GCA_937950385.1 uncultured Altererythrobacter sp.
ACCGCGAGCACCAGCAACAACGCGGAATGCGTTACGCTCGTCCAAGTTACGGCGACCGCCTGCTTCTTGCAGACGACGACGGATTTGAACGTCAACCAGCCCATTGTTTGCATCAGCGCCTGTTTCAGACGCATCAAGAGCGCGGAATTGCGCTTCAGTTGCGGCATCGATGAAGCCGTTTCCAACCAAGGAATCGATGTCCAAGAACGTGTTCACGAGAATTGGCGTAGGAGCCAGTTCTGCATCAACGCGGTTATTGACATAAGCCAGTTCAGTGTAAACTTCATGACCGTCGCTGAACTCATAGTTAGCGTTACCGCCGATGAGATAGCGCTCTTGCGGGAGCTGAAGATAGTTCACTGGGGCGTAGTTGTAGAGATCGCGAGGCGTCTCATAAGAATTCAACGAACCAGGCTGACCAAAGATTGCAAGATTGTTGTTCGCTGCAAACGCTGTGCCAGTAGTATCGCCGTCACCGCGATAGGTAAGGCGTGTTTGAGGCGGAAGCGAAGAACCAAGCTGCTGAAGCGGGTTACCGCCAAGAGCGAAGTTTGAGAATGAACGATCGCCTTGGAAGATTTCTTCGCGATTGAAGTACTCACCAAACACAGTCACGTTACCGCGGCCGTCTGCGAAATCTGTGCCGATTGCGCCGTGGATTTGATAGCGCGAACCGTCGCCGTCATTGGTAATGCCATACTGGCCACCAAGCTCAACGCCTTCAACTTCTTTCAAGCGGAAGTTAACAACACCAGCAAGAGCGTCCGAACCGTAAACCGCAGAAGCACCGCCGGTCACAACGTCAACAGATTCCAACAGGAACTGCGGGATTGTGTTCAAATCGGTGATTTGGTTGGTATCATAGAACATCCAGCGACGGCCGTTCACGAGCAGCATGGTGCGTGTAGCGCCAAGGCCGCGAAGGTTCAGCGACGCTGTACCGTTACCTGGGTTGTTGGAGAACGATGTCGTGCCCGGAACAACCTGAGGCAGAGTGTTAATCACGTTCTCAACGTTCACTGTACCCGAAAGTTCGAATTCTTCGGCGTCAACAACAGCAATAGGAGCAGCTGTCTCAACGTTACGGCGCGCAATACGCGAACCAGTAACAACGATTGCTGGACCTTCATTGGCTTCTTCTGTTGCCGGAGCAGCAGCGTCTTGTGCTTGCGCAGGAGCGACGATCATGGCGCCTGCCATGACTGTGCCGGTCAGCAGCGCAGCTTTATTCAAACGGTTGGACATTCCAATCCCCTTAAAGAACGGCCACCACCACGATGGCCGCATAATGAAATACAAAATATCGAGGCTTTCCCCGAATAGGCCGCCTTTAGGCTAAGTTTTGGCGATACTGCAAACGCGCAGCGACGCTTTGCCGAGGTAATTCGCCAACTGTGGCATTCCTGTTACAGTTGGATACATGGGTTAAATATGCGAGCAAGACGCAATTACGATAAGGAGAAAATACCAAAATGCGCCCAATTTACCCTGCCATAATTGGCGCTCTTGCTTTTACCGTTTGCTCGCCTTTGGCCGCGCAAAACACAGGTAACAGTGAAGCCTCCGATACCGATTACCTCGAAGCGCTCAAATCTTGTCAGACACTTAGCGAGGATAGCGCCCGTCTTGCATGTTTTGACAAAGCAGTGGGTTCGATTGTCACAGCCAATGCTGCCGGTGAGGTGCAAGTGGTAGATAAGGATGATGTCGAGAAAACGAGGCGCAGCCTATTCGGATTTGCACTGCCCAAGATCGCCCTTTTTGGGGGCGACGATGACAGCGAGGAGGGAAAAAAGAAGCGCAACTTGCTTGAAACAACCATTACCAGCGTCAGTTACAGAAGCCGCAAGGTCATTTTCTTCACAACCGAAGAAGGCGCGACCTGGAGAATTTCAAACGCACCGCCTCGTTTGAGGACGATCAAAACTGGACAATCGGTAGTTCTCAAAAAGGCAGCAATGGGAAGCTTTTTCATCCGTATTGATGGGCAGCTTGGCGTAAAGGGCGTTCGGGTCAAATAGACGGTATAAGCTGGCTCTGAGCTTTTGGACTCTTCCTTAAGTGCCGCGCCACCTTCGCTCGCTTTTTCCTGATAGAAAAAGGGCCCGCCGCAATGGCGAGCCCTTTTTGATTTTGATGCTTTGCGCCGCCCTTAGAGGCCGCCTGGACCGCAATCATTTGCGAGGAAGTCGAGCATCTTGGTGTAGAGCGTCTTCTGATGGTTAAACATCAGATTGTTGTGATCCACACCTTTCAACGTCAGGTACTGAGCGTAATTGCTCTTACCAGCCCGCTCCATCGCCTTCTTATAGTCTTTAAGGTGATAATAACGAACACGCGAGTCCACATCACCATGCGCCACCAGAATTGGAATGTTCGTCTTGGCCACGTCCTCAATCGGGTTGATTCCAATCATTCCGCGACGTTGACCCCATTCGTCCAGCGCTTTGGGCGAACTGGTCCCACTGCGAGCCCGGTAGGACTTGGCAGGATCAGACACACCAGCCATGGTAATTGCGCATTGATAAATGTTGTCTTCACGCTGCGACGCAACAAATGCCGCATAACCACCGTAAGACCAACCGTAGAAAGCAACGCGATCTGGATCAACGAGCCCTTGCTCAATCAGATACAGCGCACCGTCGTCCTTATCATCCTGCATAGCCAAGCCGTGTTGGCCATAGCCTGCATCAAAGTGGGCTTTGCCCCAACCGGTTGAAATGCGGTTTTGCGGGTACAAAACCATATAACCATTATTGGCGAGCATTTGCCCGATTTCATTATAGCCCTGAACCGCATTTACGTGAGGTCCGCCGTGGTGCTGGACGACCAATGGGAATGGCCCCTCGCCTTTAGGAATAGTCAAATATGCAGGGATCATCATTCCGTCACGCGCCTTGTAACGGATGTATTTCACATCAGACAATTGATCTGGGCTCACCAGCGGATTGCGGCTCCCAAGTTTGGCCATCTTACCGTTTTGGACGAGCCAATACGAACCCGGATCACGTGGGCCACTATTGGTGACAACCATCGTGTTACCGTCACGCGATCGGCTGCTGATGCTCAACTGATGCGCATTAGGAATTTGCTTCTCAAGCGCTTCATGAAGCGCCTTTTCTTCCTCATCAAACCAGTGACGTTCTCGCTTGGCGCCTGGGTACATCGCAGAAACTAGCTTGTTATTGCCAGGGATCGAATGCGTTTGAACACTCATCACATCGGAATCTTTAGCCTGGAATAGCTTCTTACCGAATTGGCCGCTGTTGAAATCGAACTCCCACAGTGCAGCTTTGTCTTCGCCGTTGCGATTGTCGATAATATACCCGGTATTTGGATCATCTGCCGCAATGCCGGCCAGTCCCTGAAATCCGCCTAGAACCCGGTAAAGATTCTCGTGCTCATCAAGGTCATATTCCTCGCCAAACTGTTTCCATGAGCCTTCACCTGGGCGACGGAAATAATAGCGTAGAGTTTTCGTTTGATTGTCATACCCCTCCGCATAGCGCGGATTCCCATCGCTATCGAACTGAAGATTAGAGTACTTTTCGTTGCCTTTGATCACCAGGCGCTTGCTGCCATTGGTCAGATCGAACTTATAGTAAGAACGCGGGCGAAACGCTGCAAACGGATCCTTGCCAGTAGGATCTGGGATAGCGTTACCTGAGCCAATGAGGATTTTATTGGGCTCATTGGGCAAAGTGCCTTCAATTCCAAAATTGCCATCGACCGCCGAGAACTTGTTTTTTTCAAGGTTGTAGAAATATGTCTTGTAGCTGCGGTGGTCTTCTTCGGGGCGGGTCACGCGCTTGCGCACTTCCTTCCAAGCCGAGCCAACAATGTGGTTATCGCTCACCCAACTTGCTGTGATGATCTCCATTGGATCAGCATTCAATGTGCGCAAAGGTTTCGACAGATCGTCTGTCTTAAACACTTGCAACAGATAATCGCCTTCGCGGCTGTCCACCTTGTGAACGAGCAAGTGTTTGCCGTCGGGTGAAACCTGCACAGCATTCACGACATTACGCAGTGCCCAGACGTCGACTGGAACAGTTTGCGCAGCTGGCGTGGTTTGCGCGCCTACGGTGGAGGCGCTTAGGCCTAGGACCGACACGCCTAAAGCGGCGGCTGCTAAGGGGGTTTTGAATAGTTTCATGTCTCGACTTTCAAAAAGAATTACGAATGATTTGTATAAAACCAAAAAAGCGGCCCCACCGCAACAGGGTAGGACCGCTTTTTCTAGTCAATCACGTATGAACGCTCTTAGAACGCATACCGAATTGCAGCGAAGATCTCGCGGCCGTCCAGATTGTAGCCATTACCGATAGGCGTGTTTGAAATACCAAATACTTCGTTGGTGTCGATCAGCGGTGGAGCCGTGTCGAAGATATTCGTCACGCCAACGGTGACACGCATGTCGCCATTATCCCAACGGATCGACGCGGTGTGCTCGAACCATTCGTCAGCAAAGCCAACATCACGGCAGAATACTCCATCACCGGCTACGTTACCGCTGGCTGAACCGCCGCCAAGGCAGGTGTCACTGAAGGATTGCACTCCAAATTGATCAACCGCTGGATTACCATCTGGACCGTTACCAAAGGCATCCGCGAACAGATCAACGCCGTCCGGATCCTGCGCAACATCACCGATGTAACGTGTCTGCCATGTGAAGCGGAATTCATCATAATCAACGGTGAAGATTGCGCGACCTGTCCAGCTTGGGAAGCCAAACTCGCCTGCAAAATCCGCCTCTGCGATCGAACCATCATCATTTGTGAACAAGTTAGAGCGTTCAATCAGATGGTTAGCGGTTATATTCAAGCCAAGATCGAACAATCCGCCACCAATGGTGACTTCTTTGCCGAAGTTCGCGTTGATATCAATTCCGCGTACCGATTCTTGGTCCAGGTTCAAGAAACCTTGGAACACGTCCGTAATCAAACCGCGGTCACCGCCGTAAGTAAGGCGATCACAGAATTGGCTCCGAGTACCATCATCACGGCCAAAACAGTCGCCGATAATGAAGCCAACGTTTGGCTCAATGATCGATTGCTTCAGCTTGATGTCGTAATAGTTGAAGTTCAACGCAACATCATAACCGTCACCAAACGTTTCTTCGAAAGCGAAGCCAGTGGTGATGGAGCGCGATGTCTCTGGATCAAGGTTGGTGCCATTGGCCAGAACGCCGCCGGAAGTGATTTCCGCGCTCGAAGTACCGAGCGTACCCAAACCCTGCGAATCGATACCAACAGTGGTTGGATCACGGCCTTCGCGGATGCAGTTTTGAAGAACGTTTGCATCACGAGTGTCCAAGGCAGCGTTATATCCACCAGCCAATGCATCAAATGCATCGTTTGGAACCGCACAAGGGTCACCCACCGTCAAGAATCCAGATTGGCTCTTAAGGAACAACTCACGCAGGTTTGGTGCGCGGAACGACGTGCCATAGCTGAATTTAAACAGCAGAGGCG
>CALFEA010000116.1 GCA_937950385.1 uncultured Altererythrobacter sp.
GATGGAATAACCGTGTTATAAGCACGCGCCAAACGAGTAATCGAATCCAGTAAAATAACCACGTCTTGTTTGTGCTCGACCAAACGTTTGGCTTTTTCAATAACCATTTCAGCGACTTGAACGTGACGATTGGCAGGCTCATCAAAGGTGGAGGAGATAACCTCGCCCTTCACACTGCGCTGCATGTCGGTAACTTCTTCCGGGCGTTCATCGACCAGCAGAACCAGCAGAAACACCTCGGGGTGATTGTCGGTGATCGCCTTTGCGATATTTTGCAGCAGCACAGTTTTACCGGTGCGCGGCGGGGCAACGATCAGGGCGCGCTGGCCCTTACCTTGCGGCGAAATAATATCGATGACGCGGGCCGACTTGTCTTCAACCGTTGGGTCCAGCGTATCGAGCGATAGCTTTTCTTCTGGATAAAGCGGCGTGAGATTGTCGAAATTGGTCCGAGTGCGCACGCGGTCAGGATCGTCATAATTGACCGTTTCAAGGCTGGTGATTGCGAAATACCGCTCGCCTTCGCCCGGTGCTCTAATTTCGCCCTCAACAGTGTCGCCTGTGCGCAGGCCCCATTTGCGGACCTGATTGGGGGATACGTAAATATCATCGGGACCGGCGAGATAATTGGCTTCTGGTGAACGCAAGAATCCAAAACCATCCTGCAGCACTTCAATCGTGCCGATGCCCATAATGTTGGCGGTGTATTCTTCATCCTCGGCCAGTTCGCGCAAGATGCTGAACATCAGATCCTGGCGGCGCATGGTAGAGGCACCCTCAACGCCCAATTCTTCCGCCATAATGACGAGCTCAGCGGAGGGTTTTGCTTTTAAGTCTTTAAGATGCATTTGTGGTGTATTTCCGTAATCAAAAATTGAAGCGCGGCAGGTCAATGTCTCATGAAAATAAGACGTATGGGCTTGGAGAAAGCAAAACCTGCTCGATTGCTGATGCGCAAAAGAGCCAGAGCCGTTGGGAGCCGAGTTACGCCCAGCAAAGCCGCGCGTCAAGAAACCTCTCGCTTAGAAGGGGCGAATAACCACGAGGATAACAATCAGAACCAGCAGCAAGCCGGGCACTTCGCCAAACAGGCGCAGCTGCTTTTCCGTCAAAGGCCGCTCGCCTTGAACCATTTTCTTAGTCTGACCGACAAACCAACCGTGATAGCCGGTAAGCACCAGAACCAGCAGCAGTTTTACGTGGAACCAGCCCTGCGTGAACGCGCCCGTACTCATCGCCAATGCAAGGCCAAGAACCCATACGATCAGCAAGCTGGGCGTCAGGATAATCTTGCGCAATTTGCCCATGCGCACCGCCCACTTGGCCTCGCCTGCCGAGCCTGCTTCGTGATCGAGCAAATAGATCGCTTGGCGCGGCAACATGAACAGGCCAGCCAGCCAAAACACCATGAAGATAATGTGGCCCGCTTTAAGCCAGAGATAAATCATTGAAAGATATTCCTGCATGGTGAGCGTTACTTAAGAATGGTTGCGCACGGCATCAAGCAATTCTTCGACATGCGCAATAGGCGTAAATTGGCCAATACCATGCCCCAGATTGAACACATGGGGCCGATCTTCAAACGCATCGAGAATAGCGCGGGCTCGGTCTTTCATTGCATCACCGCCTGACATCAGCCGCAAAGGATCGAGATTGCCTTGCACTGGCATTCCTGTTGGCAAGACCGAATGGGCCCATTTTGGATCAACTGTCTCATCCAAGCCGATCGCATCAACCCCTGTTTCATCCGCATAAGCCCTGAGCTTTGCGCCTAAGCCCTTTGGGAAGCCTATAACGGGGGTTGTTGGGTGCGAGCCCTTGATTGCCGCTGTAATCGCCGCGTTGGGCGCAATGACCCAGCGTTCAAACTCATCAGGAGCAAGGCTTCCCGCCCAGCTGTCGAACAATTGCACGCTTTCCGCGCCTGCATCAATCTGCCCGCGCAGATAGGTGATTGTGGTCTGAACAATCGCATCCAAAATGGCGCCAAAACCCGCTGGATCACTGTAAGCCAGTTCCCGCGTCACATGCTGATCGCGGCTGCCCTCGCCTGCAACCATGTAAGTTGCAACCGTCCATGGGCTGCCTGCAAAGCCGAGCATTGTTACGCCTGGATCAAGCCTTTCACGGCAAAGACGCACGGTTTCGTAAATATGATCAAACCGCTCAGGCTGGGCTTCAAAACTATCGAGCGAAGCATCCACCAAACGCGGCGATAATTTCGGCCCTTCGCCTGCCAGAAATTCTAAACTTTGCCCCAATGCATGCGGGACAATCAGAATATCGGAAAACAGGATTGCTCCATCAAAACCAAAGCGTTTGATTGGTTGGAGTGTAATTTCCGCAGCTGCCTCGCTATCGTAAACCAGCGCCAGAAATCCGCCCTTTTCTGCCCGCAATTCGCGGTATTCTGGCAGATATCGTCCTGCTTGACGCATCAACCAAATGGGAGCTTTTTTAGCGCGCGTTCCGCGCAAGGTTTCAAGAAGCAAGCCAGGCATCGAGAAGAGATCCAATCAATAAATATATATATTTATAATAAGAATGTGAGTGTTGTTGGCCCTGTGGATTTCGGGGACAAGTGCCCACTGCCCGATTTGTCCTGCGTTGAACAGAGTTTTCACAGAAGCGAATCGTTGCTTTCATTGAGTCGAGTCATAGTTTTCCCTGCTATCCCCAGCCTGTCGAGAACACACTTATACCAACCCTAAGCTGGCCGGGAAAACCACCATATTGGGCATGAATTGTGCACTCCAACTTGTCGCCAGACTTCTCCCGTGGTTTATGAGCTCACTTCTCCACAGCCGGTTTCATGCGGCGCCACACCTCTATTGAGGCTTTGAATATGCACCGCCTTCATTTGCATCTTGTCTCTGATTCCACCGGCGAAACGCTGGAGATGATTGCCAAAGCTGCGCTGGCGCAATTTGAAGATGCAGAGATTATTCGCCACTTTTGGCCAATGGTCCGCTCAAAGCAACATCTTGACCGAATTGTCCCCGATTTGGCGGCCAATCCGGGGCTGGTTTTGTTCACTTTGGTCAATTCAGAAACGCGTATGCGGCTGGAGGATCATTGCCGCCAGATCGGTCTGCCAGCCGTGCCTGCTTTGGATGCCGTGACCACGGCGCTGGAATCGCAATTGGGCCAAGAAGCGCATGGCAGGCCTGGCCGTCAGCATTTGATGGATGAAGCCTATTTCCAGCGGGTCGAGGCGATCCAGTTCACCATTGCGCATGATGATGGGATTGCTTGGGAAAATTGGGAGCAGGCCGATATTGTGCTGGCGGGTGTGTCGCGCAGTTCCAAAACGCCGACTAGCATTTATCTCGCCAATCGCGGTTATAAAGTCGCCAATATTCCCATCGTTGTCGAAAGCCCGCCGCCCAAAGCTTTGTTCGGTTTGCGGCATCCCTTGGTAGTGGGGCTAACCACTGCACCCGAACGCCTTGTCCAAATCAGGCGCAACCGGCTTTTGTCGCTGAATGAAGGCACAGAGACGTCTTATGTCGACGGCGATCATGTCAAAGATGAGCTGCAATTTGCGCGCCGAATGTTTGCCGACAATGGCTGGCCAGTCATCGATGTGACGCGGCGCTCGATTGAGGAATCGGCCGCTGCGATTATCCGGTTGGTTCAGCAGCGCGAACGGCGGTTAAATTCTGAGGAAGGTCAGCCAAAAAAGGCCGATGATGGGGCGGCGAAACCCATATGATTATTCTTGCCTCCAAAAGCGCATCACGCCGCGCAATGCTGGATGCAGCGGGCGTTCAATATCGCGCCATTCCTGCAGATATTGATGAGCGCGCAGTTGAGGCCAGTCTCAACCGCGCAGAACCTCCAGAAATTGCCGAAAGTCTAGCGGTTGCGAAAGCTTACGGCGTTGCTTCGCAAAACACGGGTGAATTGGTCTTGGGCAGCGATAGTCTTGTTGTGGTTGGCGGCAGGCGTTTCGATAAACCCACCAGCCGCGACAATGCCGCTGAACATTTGCGGTTCTTCTCAGGCAAAGTGATGGAATTGCATAGCGGGGCCGCCTTGGTGCGCGATGATGCATGCGTGTGGAGCCATTCGGATTGTGCAAAGCTGCATGTGCGCGA
>CALFEA010000117.1 GCA_937950385.1 uncultured Altererythrobacter sp.
GCTTTGGCAGCGATAATCACGCCAAGCACGAGCGCGATGGCAAATAGGCGGCGCATTAATTTGCGCATATTGGGCGCCTTTTGCCGCTTGCGATTACCATCCAAATTGCTCCGATTTTCCTACATTGGCAATTGGCGTTACCTTCGCATTGGTCGTTTTGAAACTGGGCCGCTTTGCGCCAAGGCCCATTTCTGCCCGAAAACAGGCCTCATAAGGTGTGTTTCATCAACTAACTTCCGGTTTTGTCCATTGTGACGCTGCGAATCGGTGAAAAGCCGCTTTCCCTTTGCTTGATTTGTTGAGGGCGCTAAGGCACTTGGCAACACGCTTAGCGCAACAGACGGGAACCGCTCAAAAATGCCAATGCCAAAGATCAAACGCGTCCTGCTCAAACTGTCGGGCGAAGTTCTGATGGGGAACCAGGAATATGGCATTGATCCTGAATATGTGGCGCGTCTCGCTGAAGAAGTGAAAGTTGCCAAAGACAGCGGTTTGGAAGTGTGTCTGGTAATCGGCGGAGGCAATATCTTCCGCGGTGTCGCAGGTGCTGCACGTGGCCTCGACCGGACGACCGGCGATTATATGGGCATGCTTGCCACAATTATGAATGCGCTGGCGATGCAGAACGCTTTGGAGCAAGCGGGCGTGCCTACGCGGGTACAGTCCGCCATTCCGATGAGCACCGTTTGCGAGCCATACATCCGCCGCCGTGCAGAACGTCACCTTGAAAAAGGGCGGATCGTGATCTTCGCCGCTGGCACGGGCAATCCGTTCTTTACCACGGACACAGGCGCAGCTTTGCGCGCAGCTGAGATGAACTGCGATGCTTTGCTGAAAGGCACCAGCGTTGACGGTGTCTATGATGCTGATCCGAAAACAAACCCAGATGCGGTGCGGTTTGACACCATCACTTATGACCGCGTTTTGGCGGATAATCTTAAGGTAATGGATGCCTCTGCTGTGGCGCTTTGCCGAGAGAATGATATTCCAATAGTGGTCTTTTCTATCCGTGAAAAAGGCAATGTGGCCCGCGTGCTGGAAGGCAATGGCGTGCAGACAATCGTACAAGAGGAAGCCTGAACTATGGCCGATTATAACAAAACCGATATCGAACGCCGGATGACGGGCGCTGTGGAATCGCTGAAAGGCGATCTTGGCGGTCTGCGCACAGGGCGGGCAAATACCGCCTTGCTCGATCCTGTAGTGTGCGAAGTCTATGGCGCGATGATGCCATTGTCCCAAGTGGCGACTGTGTCTGCGCCGGAACCGCGTATGCTCAGTGTACAAGTGTGGGATAAATCCAATATCAGCGCGGTGGAGAAGGGCATCACCAAAGCCAATCTCGGCCTCAACCCGATGACCGACGGCCAGACCGTGCGCCTGCCTATGCCTGATTTGACCGAGGAACGCCGCAAGGAGCTGGCGAAATTGGCCGGTACCTATGCCGAAAACGCGAAAATCGCGATCCGCAATGTCCGCCGTGATGCGATGGAAACGTTGAAGGCTGATGAAAAGGCCAAGGCAATCTCAGAGGACGAGCGCAAGAAGCTAGAAGATGAAGTCCAAAAACTGACGGACAAATACGTCGCTGAGACCGACGAAGCGGCTGCAAAGAAGGAGCAGGAGATCCTGACCCAATAGGGGCAGGGTCGCGCAGGATAAGGGCATGGGAGAGGCGCCCTCACAAACCGGCAATAGGGCCAAGCATGTCGCCATTATTATGGACGGCAATGGCCGCTGGGCCAAGCGCAAGCATTTGCCGCGCGCGATGGGCCACAAACGCGGGGTCGAGGCGGTCCGCGCTCTGATACGCAGTGTTGAGCCGATGGGGCTCGATTGCCTGACGCTCTACGCTTTCTCTTCGGAAAATTGGAAACGGCCTGAGGATGAGGTCGATGACCTGATGGATTTGATGCGCAAGTTCATTAAATCGGACCTGCCTGAGTTCATAGCCAATGATGTGCGTCTCAAAATTATTGGCGATTGGCAGGGGCTTGCACCTGATATCGTGAAAAGCCTTGAGGATGCTTTGGAGAAAACCTCTGGCGGATCACGCACGCTTGCCGTCGCGCTCAATTACGGTTCTCAGCAGGAAATCGCGCGGGCTGCGGCCAAGGCTGCGGCCATTGGCGAGGTGACCGAGGCGAGCATTACCGCGCATTTGGATACCAATGATTTGCCGCCGCTCGATCTGCTTATCCGCACGAGCGGAGAGGTGCGCTTGTCGAACTTTTTGCTATGGCAATGCGCTTACGCTGAAATGCTGTTTGTTGACACACTTTGGCCTGATTTTACGCCGGAGCATTTGCAAACGGCATTGGATGATTTTGCAATAAGGGAGCGGCGCTTTGGCGGACGTTGATACAGGAACTGGGCCGCAATCAGATTTGCTTCTGCGCTTGATTAGCGCGGTAGTCATGGTCTGCGTCGCGGGCAGCGCGCTGTGGCTGGGCGGCTGGATCTGGATTGGCTTTGTTGCACTGCTGGCGATTGGCGTTCTGTGGGAATGGAACAAGCTGACCAATTTGATGGGCTTAACCGCGCTTGGACAGGCCTTGTGGCTGTTTTTCGGTGTGGTTTACGTTGGCACAGCGGCGCTGGGCATGGCGCAAATTGGCGAGGTCTATGCTGCTTGGTTTGTGGCAATCGGGTTTATTGCCCCCATTATCGCGGTGGATGTGGGCGCTTATTTTGCCGGGCGCGCGATTGGCGGGCCTAAAATTGCGCCCAGCATCAGCCCGTCAAAAACATGGGCAGGGCTAGGCGGCGGCGCGCTGGCGGCGATTATCGTGGCGCTCTGCGTGCAATATTTCTTCCCCGAAGGGGAGCTGTTTGGCCCAGCGTCGCAAGACGGTCTGTCGGCCATGAATGTGCTTGGCATTGTGGTGGTTGGTATTTTGATCGCCGTGTTGGCGCAGGCTGGCGATTTTTTCGAAAGCTGGATGAAGCGCAAGGCGGGTGTGAAAGATTCGTCCAATTTGATCCCAGGCCACGGCGGTTTGTTTGACCGGCTCGATGGTTTTCTCGCGGTGTTCTTTGTGGTCGCTCTGACCCGCAATTTCCTATGATTTGCTCTTAATGCCTCGCTCAATCACCATTTTAGGCGCGACGGGTTCCGTAAGCGCATCCACGCTTGATCTGATCCGGCGCGGCCGCTCAGATTGGCAGGTTGAGGCGCTAACAGCGAACACCAATGTCGCCGAGCTAGCCGCACTGGCGCAGGAATTTGACGCAAAGCTGGCGGTGGTGGGTGATGAGGCAAAACTGCCCGAATTGCGCGAGGCGTTGTCAGGCACACAGATCCAATGCGCCGGAGGGGCCAATGCTCTGATTGAAGCGGCATCCCGGCCCGCTGATATCACTATTGCTGCTATCGTTGGTTGTGCGGGGCTTGCACCGGTTATGGCTGCGATTAAGCAGGGCAGCACGATTGCGCTTGCGAATAAGGAAGCATTGGTTTCAGCCGGTGACGTCATGACGGCGGCTGTGGCGCAATATGGAGCTACGCTGCTTCCCGTTGATTCGGAACATAACGCGATATTTCAATGCCTTGCTGGCAATTCTTTAGGAGATGTCGCGCGCATCACTCTGACCGCCAGCGGAGGGCCTTTTCGTGAATGGTCGGCGGATCAATTGGCCGCTGCAACCCCTGAACAGGCGGTCGCTCATCCCAATTGGGACATGGGCGCAAAGATTAGCGTCGATAGCGCGACAATGATGAATAAGGGCCTTGAATATATTGAGGCCCATCACCTTTTTCCCGTTGGTTTGGAGCGGCTAAAGATCGTCGTCCATCCGCAAAGCGTCATTCACTCCATGGTTGAATACCGCGATGGTTCAACCCTTGCGCAGCTTGGCCCGCCCGATATGCGCGTGCCAATTGCGAGCTGTCTGGCGCATCCTGCGCGGATGGACACGCCGATGGAGCCGCTCGATTTGCCAAGCATCGGCCAGCTGAGTTTCTTCGCCCCTGATGAAATTCGCTTTCCCGCAACGCGTTTGGCGCGCGAGGCGATTGCGGCAGGGGGCGGCGCGCCCGCTACGCTAAATGCGGCCAATGAAGTCGCAGTTGCGGCATTTTTGGGCGGTCAGATAAGGTTCACCGATATCGCTTTAGTGGTAGAGCGGGCGCTAACCCGCTATGGAGCGCCCAAGCCAGCGTCATTGGATGATGTCCTTGCCCTTGATAGTGAGGCGAGAGCGCAGGCAACTGCAATATTGGAGACAATCTGACTTGTTAGAATCCCCACCTTTCTGGATGTATATCATTGGCTTTTTGCTGGTGCTTGGGCCGCTTATAACTGTGCATGAGCTGGGCCATTACCTCGTCGGGCGTTGGCTGGGCGTGGGTGCGGATATTTTCTCGGTCGGAATGGGCAAAGAGATTATCGGGCGCACGGATAAGCGCGGCACGCGCTGGCGGCTGTCGGCAATTCCGCTTGGGGGATATGTGCAGTTTAAAGGCGATATGAACCCGGCGAGCATTCCTGATCCTGATGCGCCTGCGGATAATCTTGCGGACAAAGGCAATGGTAGCTTTCAACATGCTGCGCTTTGGAAACGCGCGCTGATTGTTCTGGCCGGTCCAGTCACCAATTTGGTGGTGGCGATTGGCATATTCGCAGCGTTTTTCGCTGTTCTGGGCAATCCAACGGTCGAAAATCCTGAAGGCTCCACGCAAATTGGCGCCTTTGCAGAAGTGTCTCCGGCGCGTGAGGCTGGCATGCAAAAGGGTGACCAATTGGTCGCCATCGGTGATGCAAAGGTCGAAACTTTCACTGACATTTTGCAAGAAGTCGCGCTTTATCCAGGCAAGGATATCGTCATTACGGCTGAGCGCGGCGGCGAAAAGCTAACATTTCCCATGACCATCGGCAGTGTCGAGGAAGAAGATGGCTTCGGCAATAAGGGCACCTTGGGCCGCATCGGAATTGCGCCGACAGAAATCAGCTATGTCTTTGAAGATGTGCCGCTAACGCAGACGATCCCCTTGGCAGCAGAGCGTTGCTGGGATCTGGTGAATATGATGGTCACCGGCATCAAACAGATTATTTTCGGCGAGCGGTCAATCAAGGAGTTGGGCGGCCCGATTAAGATCGCAAAATATTCTGGCGAGCGCATGAGCCTAGGGCCAAACGCCTTTATTGAGTTTGCCGCGCTCATCTCGCTTAATTTGGCATTCATTAACTTGCTGCCAATCCCCGCACTCGATGGCGGGCATCTGGCTTTCTACGCGGCAGAGGCTGTTCGCCGGAAGCCAGTAGGGCCGCGTGCGATGGAATGGGCTTACAGAGGCGGAATGGCTTTTGTATTGCTGTTCATGGTGGTCGTGACGTTCAATGATCTTGTCTCTCTCCCCCTGTTTGGGAGTTAGCGGGGGAAAGGACACAGCGTAGGCGGGCTTTCGCGGGGACACCGCTTGATTGCGCGCCTGCCATCGGGCAATGGCGAGGGGATACGCCAAGGCCGAAGCATATTTTCATGCGCCATGGGGCTTGGCGGGACCGATAAATTAGGTTTGGACGGGAACGAATTGTCGATGATTGATCACAAACAAGCGGGTGCACCCTTAAGATTGCCCGCTGGACGTATGGTTTCGCTATTGCTCGGGTCGAGCATTTTGGCGGGCCTGCCCGTTGGCGCGGCTGCTCAAGATGCGGTGCCTGCGCAAGCGCCCGTCGCTGAGGCGGCACAAGCTCCGGCGCCCGCCCCAGCGCCAGCGGCCAACACCATCCGCTCAATCGCGATTGTGGGATCGCAGCGCCTCGAGCCGCAAACGATCCTCAGCTATATCCGCCTGCGGGTAGGGCAGACCTATACTTCTGCGGCTGCCGATGGGGCGTTGAAGGATTTGGGCGCGACAGAGCTCTTTTCCAACTTCTCAATCCGCAATGATGCCGGCAATGTGGTTATCACGGTCACCGAAAACCCAGTGATCAACCGCATCGTGCTGGAAGGCAATAAGCGGATCAAGAACGATAAGATTGTGCCAGAGATCAAACTCTCTGCACGGCAAATCTTCACTCGCTCCAAAGTGCGCGCTGATGTTGCCCGCATTATTGAACTGTACAAACGCCAAGGCCGCTTTGCTGCCTCAGTTGAACCCAAGATGGTTCAATTGCCGCAAAACCGCGTCGATATCGTGTTTGAGATCAATGAAGGGCCCAAATCCAAGGTTCGCCAGATCAATATTATCGGCAATGAAGAATTTTCTGATAGCGATTTGCGCGGTGAAATGGTCACTAAGGAATCGCGGATCACTCGCTTCTTTAGCTCCAACACTAGCTATGACCCCGATCGCTTGGCGTTTGACCAACAAAAGCTGCGTCAGTTTTATCTGACCGAAGGCTATGCCGATTTCCGCGTTGTGTCGGCTGTTGCGGAACTGACACCTGATAAGAAAGACTTCATCATCACCTATGTGGTGGAAGAAGGGGAGCGCTATAAATTTGGCGATGTCTCCGTCGACAGCCAATTGCGTGATTTTGACAGCGACCGGATGACCGGCAATTTGCCGATGGCAACCGGTGACTGGTACAATGCGAAAAGCGTTGAAGACACAGTGGAGCAATTGTCGGAATTGGCCGGTACATTCGGCTACGCTTTTGCTGATGTGTCGCCGCGCTTTTCCCGCAAAAAAGAAACGCTGACGATGAATGTCGAATTTACCATTCGTCAGGCTCCGCGTGTTTATGTTGAGCGGGTCGATGTGAACGGCAATACGCTGACGCAGGATAAAGTCATTCGGCGCGAATTCCGCATTAGCGAAGGCGATGCATTTAACTCGCTGCAGGTTCAGCGGACCACAGCGCGGATTAATTCGCTGGGATATTTCCAAGAGAATTTCGAAGTCAATCAGGTTGAAGGCAGCGCGCCTGACCGGATTGTTCTTGAAGCTAACGTTGAAGAGCAGCCAACTGGCGAATTGCAATTGTCAGCAGGTTTCTCTTCGCTGGAGAGCTTCATTCTTTCCGCCTCTATTCGCCAACGCAACTTCCGCGGTCGCGGGCAAACGATTGGCGCCAGCGTCAATTATTCCCGCTTCTCGCAAAGCGCACAGCTCAGCTTCTCAGACCCTTATGTGTTTGATCGCAATATCTCGGCAGGCATCGATATTTTCCGCCGCGATTTCGACAATGACTTCTTCAATCGCGGGACGGGCACTTACGAGCAATCGACCACTGGTTTCTCGGCGCGCGCTGGCGTGCCGCTCAGTGAATATTTGTCGCTGGTTGCAAGCTACACGCTCAACCTTGATGATGTCAGCGTCGACGAACGCGCGTTTTTCCGCGATTTCGATGGTGACGGCGTCGCGACATGTGAGCCTGCGATTGCTGGCCGCTTCCTGTGCGAAGCGCTTGGTAAGCGCACCAGTTCAATTCTTGGGCTCAGCCTCAATTACAACACATTGAACAGCCGCCTGCGCCCAACGCGCGGCGAATCCATCTCTGTCACAGCGGACCTCGCAGGATTGGGCGGTTCGGTTAAATATGGCCGGATGCGCGGCAAAGCGGCAAAATACTTCAATATTGGCTCCGGCTTTATTGGATCTCTGACGGCAGAAGGCGGCTGGATCGCATCTTATGGCGGCGGCAGCGGTAATCCAGGCGGCGACGATGTATTGCTAACTGACCGTTTCTTCCTTGGTGAAGGGCAAATTCGCGGCTTCGATATTCGCGGTATTGGCCCGCGCATCGTTCGCTTGGAGCAAGGTCAGACTTTGGATGAAGTCTTGGCTGGTGACCGAAACAGAGTTCGCGATGATGCACTGGGCGGCCGGGCGTTTTATCTTGGCCGTGCAGAGGTTGAAATACCGCTGGGCACTGGTGCTCGTGAGCTTGGCTTGCGCCCGTCGGTATTCCTCGATGTTGGCGCATTGTTTGGATTGGATCGTCCTGACCTTCAGAACTTCCCCAACGGAGTTGTGAACAGGGATGCTGATGGCAACCCGCTCTTCACTGAAATTGTTACCGCCACTGATGGTACGCAAACCACAATAACCACAGTGAACCCCATCGCAGCTGATGGAGTAACGCCCAATTCGTCACAATTATTGTTGGCACCATTCCAAGAAGTCTTTCTTGGAAACACACCCAGCCCGCGGATCGCGGTCGGTGTGGGGGTCAATTGGAACTCACCCTTCGGTCCATTCCGGATCGACTTCGCGCATATCCTCAAATCAGTTGAGGGCGACGAAGAGAAACGCTTCTCCTTTAACGTAGGAACACAATTCTAATGACTTTTATTTCGAAAACTCTCGCCGCTCTGAGCCTTGCGACCGCTGCTGTTGCAGCCGTGCCCGCGGCCGCACAGGTTGAAGGTAAGATCGCAACTGTGAATGCACCGCTTGCGATCATCAATACGACAGCTTTTAAGACTGCCTATCAGCAGATCGGCACGACATATAAGCCGCAAATCGACACAATTCAGGCACGCTCGCAAGAGCGCCAAACATTGCTGCAGCAGCTTGATACTAATGGCGACAAGCAGCTGGATGATGCCGAGCAAAAAGCGGCGCAAGGCACGCAGCAATTCACGCGCATCGCAGCGATTGAGCAAGAAGTTGGCCAGTTGAGCGGACAGGTTGATCTCGCCCGTGTTTATGCGGTTGAGCAAATTCTCGCGCAATATGGCGCGTCTATCCAGCAAGTGGCGCAGCAATTGAAAATTGACATGATTGTCGCGCCAGAAGCCGTGATTTACGCGCCGCCGGCTGCCAGCATAACTCAGCAGGTTTCCGCCGCACTCAACACCCGCGTCCCGTCTGTGCAAATCGTTCCGCAAGCTGGCTATCAGCCGCGCCGCGACTCGGTTGCAACTTACCAGCAAATCCAGCAGGCGCTGATTACAGCTCAAGCGATCCAGCAGCAGCAAGCCGCGCAACAAGCGCAGCCAGCCGCCGCGCCTTCGGGCCGCTAATTCAGCTGCTAACGGGGGATTGTTATGAGTGATGATAAGGCCGCCGATGGCGGGGAATTTAGCTATGATATTACGCGCATCCTCAAAGCGCTGCCGCATCGCTATCCTCTGCTGTTGGTCGATAAGGTCAAATCTATCGATCTGGGCGAAAGCATCCATGCTGTAAAAGCGGTCTCGTTCAACGAGGAGTTTTTCCAAGGGCATTTCCCCGGCGCACCCATCATGCCCGGCGTTCTTCAGATTGAGGCATTGGCGCAAGCCGCCGCTATTTTGGGGATTGAAACGCTGGAATTGGCGGGCACGGGCAAGTTGGTGTTCTTTATGGGCATTGAAAACGCGAAGTTTCGTGCGCCTGTAACACCGGGCTGCCTGCTCGATCTGAATGTGGAATTCGTTCAAAAACGCAGCCGTGTCTACAAATTCAAAGGCACTGCCAGCGTTGAGGGAAAAACCACATGTCAGGCCGAATTTACCGCAATGATCGCTGACCCGCCCAAATAACCGCCAAACCGCTGCGGCGGGGGCGGGATTTATCTTGCAATTTGGGAGCGGCGCGTTAATTGCGCGGCTTCTCATTTTATCAGCTAGTCCGGTCGGAACCGGGCAACAGCTTTGAAGGACTAAGAATATGAAAGCCGAAGGCCACCCTCAATATCACACCATCAACGTCAAAATGACCGATGGCACAGAATTTCAAACACGCTCTACTTGGGGCAAAGAGGGCGACACAATGACCCTTGATATTGACCCGACAAGCCACCCAGCTTGGACCGGCGGTCAGAAGCAAATCCAAGAAGGCGGCCGTGTCGCTCAGTTCAACAAGCGCTTTGGCGGGCTTTCGCTCAAGAAATAAGCTTTTGTAGCTATGCGATTAAAGAGGCGGTCCAGTGATGGGCCGCCTTTTTGCGTTTACGGATGGCCAAAAGGCGGGGCGGTTAGGTCCATCGTCACCCCCAGGGCCGCTCGCGGTACCATTTGGTGATCACATATTTCACGCCTTTGCGCACTTTCATCGCATGGTGCAGCGTGTTCACATTGCCGCGGCCATCAGGGGTGAGATTGTTCCAGCCAAGGATTGTGCCGCGTGTTGGCCGAAATTTCTTATCCAGCGCTTTAAAACGAGTCGCGCCGCCCGCCTCAACCGTGTTGAGGTAAATCATAAAGGTCCAAGTGCGCTGGCCCGATACGCTGCAAAACTTCGCCCAATCCTCGCCATCAGGATTAAACCAATCGGTGTGCTGCTTGAATTCTTGGCCCACCTCATACCGCTGCCCTTGCAAAGGTTCGCCATGCGCAGGGTCAATCTGCGTGAAATCGAACAGTCTTTTCTCCACATCCTTCACCGCTGTATGATCCGGCGATAAGTCGCAGGTTTCGCTGGTGCGGAACAAATCATCGCCATTGTAATCGGCAATAGTGGAAGGGCGGCGATCCAGATCGATCAGGTCGATGATTTCATCACACAGATCGGCGGGCAGGAATGCATCTTTGACGAAGACTTGCGCCTTGCTGGTTGGCACGCGTTTTACGCCTTCTAAACGGCGCAAGATTGCATCTGAAGATTCGCCGGGTCTGGGCATGCAATATACTTGCGCAATCCCTCGGCTCAGGGCAAGCGCGAAATAATCTTGCGCATCAATGCGTTTTGCGCAGTTTTCGCTTCCCAAAGGCGGTGCATTATGCAATTGGCTCGCTCCGCTTTAGGAGCAGCTTGACGCCGCGCCTGAGCCTCGTATTGAGCGCTTCCAGCGCGGTGCGTGAAGGAATGGATTGTCTTACCGCAATCAGATTATGTGGCGATCGTAGTTCAGTTGGTTAGAACGCCGGCTTGTGATGCCGGAGGTCGCGGGTTCGAGTCCCGTCGATCGCCCCACTTTCCCTAATTACCGCATGGCTCCTCGCGGGGGCTCAAAATGGGGTAATGAGATGACTGCTTTTTGGACAGAAGCCGATTATGACAATCATGAGCTGGTGCAGCTTGTGCGCGATGAAGCGCGCGGCCTAACTGCGATTATTGCTGTCCATTCATCCCATCTTGGACCTGGCGCTGGCGGAACGCGCGTGTGGCATTATGCGCAGCCAAAGGACGCAATGCGCGATGCGCTGCGCCTGAGCCGCGGCATGAGCTATAAGAACGCCATGGCCAGCCTGCCGATGGGCGGGGGCAAGGCGGTTATCCTGGCTGATAAAGACCGGACCAAAACCGATGCGATGCTCCATGCCTTTGCCGATAAGGTTGAGGCATTGGGCGGGCAATATGTGACGGCGGCCGATGTCGGCATCACAGAGGGCGATATTGTGACCATGTCGCAGCGCACCTCTTATGTGTCGGGCCTACCGATTGCAGACGGCTCCACAGGCGGCGGCGATCCGGGGCCATCGACTTCGCTGGGTATCTATCAAGGGATTAAAGCCGCTGTGCGCCACAAGCTTGGCCATGACAGCCTGAAAGATGTGCATATCGCCATCCAAGGCACTGGCAGCGTTGGCGGCGGTGTTGCCCGTTTGGCGGCGGCAGATGGGGCCCGTTTGACGCTGGCAGATATTAATCCAGATAGCGTGAAGGCTTTGGCAGAAGAGCTGGGCGGGAAAATTGCTGCGCCTGATACGATTCTATCGACCGAATGCGACGTTCTGAGCCCCAATGCGCTTGGCGCTGTCCTAAATGATGAAACCATTCCGCAGCTGAACACCACCATTGTTGCAGGCGGCGCAAACAACCAGCTTGCGCGCACCAGCCACGGCGTTTTGCTCGCTGAGCGCGATATTCTCTACGCACCTGATTATGTCATCAATGCAGGCGGCATCATTAGCGTGGCGACCGAATATTTGTGCCGCCGTGACAATGTGCCATGTAGAATCGAAGATGTGCATGCGCGCATCGCGCAAATTCCTGCAAGACTTGAAGAAATATGGACAGAAGCTAGCAAAAGCGGCCTTCCTTCTGACGTCATTGCTGATAGAATGGCGCAAACATTGATCGGTCGCTGATCGCCGGGGCGTCGCAAAGACGCCTCAACATTGACTTTTTTGCAGTCTTGCGAGGGAGAGACGGGCCTGTAATAGCCCTAATTCCCACGACTGTGTTAAAGGTTGCCCGAACGGTTTTGTGACATGCATGCTTTTGCCAATCCTACGCGCTTTTTAAAGCTGGCCAGCTGGCTCACGCCATTGCTGCTGGTGGGCGGCTTGGTATTGGTGGCTATATCGCTGGTGTGGGGCCTGTTTTACGTGCCGCCTGACCGGTTGATGGGTGAGACTGTGCGCATTCTCTTCATCCATGTGCCTGCCGCTTGGCTGGGCATGGGCGGATGGAGCGCTATTGCAATCTCTAGCCTGGTTTATCTCGTGTGGAAGCATCCGCTGGCGGCATTGGCTGCGCGCGCCTCTGCTGTGCCGGGCATGGTGTTCACGGCGGTGTGCCTCGCCACTGGTTCCATTTGGGGCCGCCCGACTTGGGGCTCATGGTGGGTGTGGGATGGCAGGCTGACGAGCATGCTGGTGCTTTTGTTCCTCTATGCCGGTTACATCGCCTTGGCGCAGGCCAGCGCGCGCGACGGCGGATCGTATAAGATACCGGCGATTTTTGGCCTTGTCGGCGCGATCAATATTCCGATCATCAACCGCAGCGTGGTGTGGTGGAATTCGCTCCATCAGCCGCCGAGTATTACTGTGGGCAAAAGCGCGATCGATCCGGCATTTTTGGTGCCTCTGCTGATTGCCGTGCTGGGCTTCTCGCTCTTGTTTGGCGGAGTGGTGCTCGCCCGAATGCGGGCATTGCTAGCAGATTTTCAAGCTGAGGCGCGCCTGCGCCGCAAAGCGATGGAGGCGGCATGATCCGCGAGAACTTAAACCAATGGGATTTTGTAATCGGCGCATATGTTGTCGGTATAGCGGGCACGCTGGCGATGGCTGTATGGGCCTGGCAAACAATGCGGGCGGCTGAAAAGCGCCGCGATAAGGTGCGCGAAAAGGTGAAACGCAAATGAGCGAGAGCAAGGGCCTGAAAGCCAAGCATCAGCGACTAGTTCTGGTGTCCTTGGCATTGATTGCATTGGTCGGGGCCGGTTTGCTGGCCTCTTGGGGGCTGCGCAATCAAGCCAATTATTTCTACCTGCCCGATCAATTTGTCGCCGCTCCCCCGCCTGTGGGTCAAGCGATCCGTTTGGGCGGCATGGTCGCCGAAGGGTCGATTAAAACATTGGAGGACGGGGTAACCGTCTCCTTTATTGTGACCGATCAGAAAGAGGCGCGGGTACCCGTTCTATACACCGGCATTTTGCCCGATCTGTTCGTAGAAAATTCCGGTGTCGTCGCCGATGGCAGCATGGATGCCAAAGGCGTGTTTGTCGCCGAAGAATTGCTGGCCAAGCACGATGAGAATTACGTTCCGAAAGAGCTCGAAGAAATGAGCCAACATCAAGCGGCGAAGATGGCCCAAGAAACCACTGTGGGATTGGATTAGAACGCAATGTTGGCTGAACTGGGTCTTGCCGCTTTGTGGCTGTGTGCTGCCCTTGCTTTGCTCCAGCTGCTGGGCGGGGCGCTTGCGCAGCGCGAGGCAACGGGCGAGCTCGCTGCATTGGTGCGCCCGGCCGCGATTGTTCAAGGCATTTTGGCGATGTTCGCCTTTGCCATGCTGCTGTGGGTGTTTGCCGTTACCGATCTTTCGGTAAAGCTGGTGGCGACCAATTCGCATTCGATGAAGCCGTTGATATTCAAGCTATCGGGCGCTTGGGGCAATCACGAGGGCTCGATGCTGCTGTGGGTTACGGTCATGGCAATGGCCGGCGCGCTGATTGCGCTGGTTGAGAAACGCCTGCCGGAAAAGACGATGCAGGCAACGCTCGCCTCGCAAGGCTTTGTGGCTCTGGGATTTTACGCCTTTTTGCTGCTTAGCTCCAACCCGTTCGAGCGTCTGCCTATCCCTGCGATTGAGGGGCAGGGGCTCAACCCGCTGCTCCAAGACATTGGCCTCGCCTTCCATCCGCCCACGCTTTATTTCGGTTATGTCGGCCTGTCGGTCGCGTTTAGCTTTGCTGTGGGCGCATTGCTCACTCGCCAAGTGACGCCGGAATTTGCGCGTGTGATGCGGCCATGGGTGCTGGGCGCTTGGGTGTTTTTGACGCTGGGCATTACGGCAGGCAGCTATTGGGCCTATTACGAGCTGGGCTGGGGCGGCTGGTGGTTCTGGGACCCGGTAGAAAACGCTTCGCTTATGCCTTGGCTTGCCGCGACAGCTTTGCTGCATTCTGCCAGCGTTTTGGCCGCGCGCGATGCGCTGCGAACATGGACGATCATGCTGGGCGTGGTTGCATTTTCGATGAGTATGCTGGGCACTTTCCTCGTGCGTTCCGGCATTTTGACCAGTGTTCACGCCTTTGCTGTCGATCCAGAGCGAGGCAGTTTCATCCTGTTTCTGCTGATCCTCTATATTGGCGGGGCGCTCGCGGTGTTCGGCCTGCGCGCAGGGTCTGTCACAGAGGGTACGCGCTTCAAAGCATGGAGCCGCGAAGGCGCATTGGTGTTCAACAATGTCATGCTGTCGGCGATCCTTGGGATTGTGCTGCTCGGTACGCTTTATCCGCTGCTGACCGAGGCATTTGATGTGCGCGTGTCTGTCGGCCCGCCCTACTTCAATCCGGTTGGCGCGATTTTCGTTGTTCCCATGCTGCTAGTGATGGCGGTTGGCCCGCTGCTGCGTTGGCGCGGGGATAGCTGGGAGCGGCTGAAAATGCCGGTCTTGGTCATTACAGCGATCCTTCTTGCTCTGGGCGCAGCGGTGTTTTTCCTTGGCCATATGAGCATTTTGGCTTGGATTGGTCTGACACTGGCCGGCGGATTGGCCGTGGCCAGTTTCCTGCCTTTGCGCGGACGCAATTTGCGCCGAGTTCCGATTGCCACTTGGGGCATGGTTACCGCGCATTTTGGCATTGCCGTCGCTTTGTTTGGCATGGCGAGTGAAAGCGCGTTTACGCAGGAAAAACTCGCAGCAGTGTCGCCTGGTGCCAC
>CALFEA010000118.1 GCA_937950385.1 uncultured Altererythrobacter sp.
GCGGACCTGAAGGCGATTTTCCTGTGGTTCTGGGTGACGGATTCAAGGTTGATGGCGTTGAATATGTCCCAAACAATAGCTGGAACTACGATTCGGTAGGCTATGCCACCGCCATGCAGGCAGAAGGCGTAAGCGCCTCGCATAAGACTTTGCCATTACCAAGCTATGTTGAGGTGACCTCTCTCCAATCAGGCAAAACTGTGCTTGTGCGCGTGTCTGAGCGCGGGCCAATGACCAATGCGCGTTTGATTGCATTGTCTCCAGCGGCGCAGGCGCAATTGGGCGTGGGCGAGGCTGGGCCAGTGCGCGTTCGCCGCGTCAATCCGCCTGAATATGAGCGCGCTGTCTTGCGCTCTGGTAAGGCTGGACCAGAACGTATCGATACTCCAAAATCGCTGGTGCAAATCTTGCGCAAGAAATTGCCAAATGTCGGTTCTGCGTCTTTGGCAAGCAATGCATCCTCCTCGCCAACGCCCTCAGAGGCGAGCGAACCTGCAGCAGCGCCAACGCCAGAACTATCGACCACTCCTGCTGCGACACGAAACCCGCGCCCAACGCGCCGCGTCACGGTCAACCCAACTCCACCTGCAATACCGGCCGCTACTCCAAGTGTGGCAGCAACGCCCGCACCTAAAGCGCCGGTAGCCAGCACGAACTCACCGGCTGCGAAAGGACGCTACGCCGTTCAAGCCGCAGCCTTCCGCAATCTATCCAGCGCCACAAAACTTGCCAAAACCATTGGCGGTTTTGTGAAATCGGGCGGCGGATATCACCGCGTGCGCACCGGCCCCTATGCTAGCCGTGGACAGGCTGAAGCAGGCCTCGCAAAGGTTCGTGCAGCCGGTTATAGAGATGCTCAAGTGGTCATCGGGGACTAGCGCTTAATTGCAGCCTGCTCCCCGAATTGGAGGGCGCAGTGCTGAATTATCGTGAAATTGGAAAAGGGCTGCGCCGCGCATTTTGCGCTGGCCTTTGCCTATTTGCGATTGCGGTTCATGTCCCAGTTTCAGCCGCTGTGCCTACGCCTTCGCAAGCGCCAGTTGCGATCATGGTCGATCTGACAAGCGGCCAAGTTTTGCAAGCGCGCGAGGCCGACCGGCGGTTCCTGCCCGCCTCCATCACCAAGGTAATGACCGCCTTTCTGGCATTTGAATTGATCGAAGAAGGCAAGCTCAGCCCTGCGACAAGCTTCACCATCCGGCCAGAAACGCATGCGGAATGGTACCGCAAGGGCTCAACCATGTTCTTGCCCGCCGATGAGCCGGTAACCGCCGACAATCTCATCCGGGGCATCACGACAGTGTCAGCCAATGATGGTTCAATCGTTCTGGCGGAAAGCGTTGCGGGATCCGTGGATGCTTGGACCGCGATGATGAATGAAAAGGCCCGCGAAATTGGCATGGCCAGCAGCCATTTCGGTACGCCCAATGGCTGGCCAGACGAGGGAAAAACCTTTGTCACAGCTCGCGATCTGGTGACTTTGGCGGGCACAATGATCGACAAACATCCGGCGCTCTACCAAACATATTTCGGCAATAAGGGCTTTCGCTATGGCGGCGTGGGCCAAGACAATCACGATCCGCTGATTGGGATTGTTGACGGCGCAGATGGCATAAAAACCGGCTTCACCAATGAGGCAGGGTTCGGCTTTTTGGGATCGGCTGAGCGGGACGGACGCAGGCTGGTTATGGTGGTTGGCGGAAGCCCAAGCGAAGAGGTGCGCGCGGAGGCTGCCCGGCGCTTTATCGAATGGGGCTTTTCCAGTTTTGCCGCGCGCGAGATGTTTCCTGCAAACCAGCGGATAGGAAACGCCAAGGTCCAATCTGGCGCTAAAACCAGTGTCGGGTTGGTCTCGGCCAAGCCTGTGAAAATCTCTGTTCCCACGGGCACCGATCCCAAAATCACCATGGCGATCCGCTATCACGGGCCATTGCGCGCGCCGATCAAAGCTGGCGAAGAAGTTGCAAAACTCGAAGTCACTGTCGAAGGCATGCCTGTGTCCTACCTACCGCTAGTCGCACAAGAGGATGTCGGAAATGCCAATCTGCTGCAGCATATCTTCAACGGATTTCACGGGTGGCTGACTTGAGTAGAGGCAAATTCATCGCCTTTGAAGGCGGGGAAGGGGCAGGCAAATCCACCCAAGCCCGTTTACTTGCCGCTGCACTAGAAGAGCGCGGGATCACGGCCGCTCTAACCCGCGAGCCGGGCGGCACCGATGGCGCCGAAGCCATTCGGACTTTACTGCTTGACCCGCCGGGCGACGCTTGGGGGGCGCCCGCCGAAGCCTTGCTATTTGCCGCAGCCCGCGCTGACCATGTCGCCAAACGGATCACGCCTGCGGTGGAGCGCGGCGAGTGGGTCATTACTGACAGGTTCGTCGATTCCAGCAGAGCCTATCAAGGCGGGGCAGGGGCGCTGGGTGATGAAGTAATCACCGCGCTTCACAAGATTGGGAGCGGCGGCCTGCGCCCTGACCTCACCATTCTCATCGAAGCGGATCCGGCCAAGGTCGCCAAACGATTGGCTGAGCGAGACGGAAATAATAGCGATGCGATCGGCGGCCGAAACGCTGACTATCACGCGCAGGTCGCCGCCAGTTTCCGCGCGCTTGCTGAGGCCGATCCAGCAGGCTTCGCCATCATCGACGGCTCCGGCACAATTGACACAGTTCATGCAGCGATCATGCAGGCGATCACCGATAGATTGGGGCTTTAGGGCGGTCATGGATTGGCCCAATCATACCGAAGCCTGGCGCGAATGGCGCACAGCCATGTCGGGCGACCGCATGCACCATGGCTGGTTGCTTGCAGGCAAATCGGGCCTCGGCAAGCATGACTTTGCTCATGCCGCAGCGCGCGAATTGGTGGCAGAAGAGGGCATCCCTCAGCCCAAAGGCGACCATCCCGATATCCTCACCCTGACCCACCTTCCCAAAGACGATAAGGAAGAGCGCAAGCGCGAAAAGGGTGAACCATACGAGAAAAAGCGCAATATCTCCGTCGGTCAAATCCGCGAAATGCAAAAAAGGCTGACGACGCGCCCAACCTTGGGTTCACGCCGTGCGATCATTATTGATCCATCCGATGATATGGAAAAATCCGCTTCCAATGCGCTGCTCAAGAGCTTGGAGGAACCGCCGCAGGGCACATTTTTCCTGCTCGTCTCGCATCGTCCCGCAAGGCTTTTGCCAACAATTCGGTCGCGTTGCCGAATGGTGCGTTTTCCCATTTTTGACGAGGGTATGCTTCGGCAATATCTGGCGGATCAAACACCCGAAGCGGATGCCGCTAGCATCGATGCCGCCATCGCAGCCTGCGGCGGATCGCCCGGCATTGCGTCGGCGTTTATCGAGCATAATCTTACCGCGATTTCTGCTATCCTCTCCCAAATCGTCACCAATGGCGATCACGCTTTGGGACAGCGGGCCGCCTTGGCAAAAGCCATGGGGCAGCGGCCAAGCCGTGACCGTATCGCCGCCGTGCTTGGCCTTGCGCAAACGACATTGACCAGCGGGATCGCAGACCGGCCCGCCAAAGCGCAGCTTGCCGCCATCGAAGCCAACCGCGAATTGGGCGTGCTTGCCAGTCAAGCCGCGACCTATAATTTCGACACCAGCCTGCTTATTATGGAAGCTGGCGGCTTGCTCGCGCGCGCTGGTCAAGCTAGCGAATAAACCATGCTTATCGATAGCCATTGTCACCTTGAATATAAGGGCGTGATTGAGGACCAACAGGGCGTTCTTGAACGTGCCCGCGCCGCTGGCATTGACCAGTTCCTCAATATCTCGACCAAGCGTTCTGAATGGGATCAAGTCGTCGCCACCGCCATGCGCGAAAGCGATGTTTGGGCCAGCGTTGGCATCCATCCCCATGAAGCCGATGGCCATGCCGATTTGGATATTGATGTGCTGCGTAAGGCTACCGACAATCCGCGCGTGATCGCCATCGGAGAAACCGGTCTCGACTATTATTACGACCATTCAGATCGCGGTGTTCAGCAAGCATTGTTCCGCATGCATATTGGCGTGGCGCGTGAAACCGGCCTGCCGCTGATCATTCACACACGCGATGCAGAGGCAGACACTCTCAACATTTTGGAAGATGAGCTGGGGAAGGGTGCCTTTCCCGCCCTTATCCACTGCTTCACGGCCTCCGCTGATTTCGGCCAAAAAGTGCTGGGATTGGGCCTGACAATATCACTGTCTGGCATCGTCACCTTTAAGAATGCCAAGGATTTGCAAGAGGTAGCAAAGACCATTCCTTCAGATCGGTTGCTGGTCGAAACAGACAGCCCATTCCTTGCGCCCGTGCCGCATCGCGGCCGCCCTTGCGAGCCAGCATATGTTGCCAGCACTGCGCAGTTTTTAGCCGATTTGCGCGGAGAAACGCTCGAAACTTTGGCGGCGAATACCTCTCAAAACTTTGCGCGATTGTTCAAGAAAGCCAATCTGTGAAATTCGTCATGCTTGGATCGGGCACATCGACAGGTGTGCCGCGCGTTGGCAATGATTGGGGAGATTGCGACCCCGAAGAGCCGCGCAATCGGCGCACACGCGTTTCGATCATGGTCGAAAACGATGCAGGCAAGCGCCTGCTACTCGATACATCCACTGATTTGCGCCAACAATTGCTCGCCAACAATATCGACCATTTAGACGGTGTGTTTTGGACCCATGATCACGCCGATCATTGCCACGGTATCGATGATTTACGGGCCTTACGATATGGCCGCGGCGGACCAATTCCGGGCTTTGCAGGCCGAGATACCGCCTACCGCTTGCGCCAACGTTTCGGCTATGTGTTCGCAGGCCAGCACGGATATCATACGATTGTTGAACTGGAAGAACTGGATCGCCTGCGGATGTTTGCGCAATTTGGCGTGGAATGGTGCCAAATGCCGCACGGCCCATCAGAAACAACCGGCTACCGCTTTGAAGCAGATGGCAAGATTATCGTATATGCCACTGATTATTCGGCAATAACTGATGAAATGGTTGAAACGTTTGAGGGCGCGGATATCTTGGTGAGTGATTGTTTGCGCCGTGATCCGCATCCAACGCATGCCAGTTTAGCATTGGCGATGGAATTGGCCGAGAAATGCGGCGCAGGCAAACTTGTGTTAAGCCATTTGGACAAGTCGATGGATTACCGCAGCCTTTGTTATGAGACACCGGATTTCGTTACCGTGGGATATGATGGTTTGGAGATGACGGCATGACCGAAGGAAACACAGTTCAGCTCATTGCGCTAATTGGTTGGCTGGTTTTGATGGCCGGCGCATTCACATCCTTCAAGCTTAGCTGGAAGAAGAGCATCACCATGGCGCTGGGCTGGGTTGCGATCTTTGCCTTTGTCTTCGTGTTGTTCACATGGGTAGGGCCTTGAGGCGGGAGAGCCCACCCTCGCACGGCAATCTATAATTTAACATAATATATATTATCAATCTAAAGGTGTGACCGTGACACAGCAGATCAATCGCCTCCTTACAATCATGGGAACCCTGCGCGATCCGGTTAAAGGATGCGAATGGGATAAGGCCCAAACCCACGCCAGCATTGTCCCGCACACTCTTGAAGAAGCCTATGAAGTCGCGGACGCGGTCGAAACTGGCGACGCGGATGAATTGCGCGGCGAACTTGGCGATCTCTTATTCCAGACCGTATTCCAAGCGCGCATCGCTGAAGAAGCTGGCGAGTTCAATTTTGACGATGTCGCAAAGGCCATCAGCGACAAATTGGAAGCACGCCACC
>CALFEA010000119.1 GCA_937950385.1 uncultured Altererythrobacter sp.
TTGCGGTCGGCTGGTCGCCGACCGAGCTCCGCCACCAAGGCATGAGGGAAGCGCCAAGCGTCATAGTGCCACCCCGACCCGTTCGTCCTGAGCTTGTCGAAGGGCGGGATTGCGCCTCTTGTCCATGCTTCGACAGGCTCAGCACGAACGGGGTGGGGAGCGCTGATCGGTTGCCGAATAGGCAACCGCAAGGCCGACTGGCCGCCCGAGCTTATGCGAGGTAGCCAAGCAGCGCGGACGCGCTGCGCCCGGCGCTTGAGGGCCTAAAACAAAAACACAAAACGCCCGCGCCACAATCCGAGAGCCCGCCGCATAGCACTCTTCTCCTCCCCTACCGCTTGCGGGAGGGGCCGGGGGTGGGCATGATCTGGCAATGCCTCAGCAAACACTTCGCAATACCAAGCGGGCGCGGCAATTGCGCAATGCCGCCACGCCTGCCGAACGTCAGCTTTGGAAATATCTTGCCCGCAGCCAGACGGGAGCAAAGTTTAGCCGTCAAATGCCAGTTGGGCCATATTTTGCCGACTTCCTATGCCGTGAATTAAAGTTGGTCATCGAACTTGACGGACACAGCCATGATTTCGCGCCAGAAAGAGACTTAAAGCGCGATCTTTGGATGAAGGGCAAAGGCTATGCTGTGATGCGCTTTACCAATGCTGGGGTGATGGCGAATACGGAAGGGGTTATAGCAGCGATCGAGACAAGAATTGACGAATTGCGCGAGCAGGTTAGCCCCCACCCCTGACCCCTCCCCAAAGGGAGGGGAATTGGTATGCACTTCATTTGTTTGGTCTCAAACGTCGGTGGGGCTAATTATCGCGGATCAAAACCGCCAATTGCCACGCCCAGTGATGGCAAAATGATCAACGATTCTCTCCCGTCAATTGTGACATAACTGCCGTCGCGATAAATGTGATCAATCAGGTGCTCCCCTTCAAATTTATATTGCCTGAAGCAAAACAGACCTGCCATTCCCGGATCCTTACCTTCGGCTAACCCCTCATAAAGCTGCGTCGGCTCCCAAAGGGCTTTTCTGTAAGGTCGAGCAACGTGCGTGTATTCTAGGAAATCTGGCCCTTGGGAAACTATGCGCTCAGCAACATCTGGGGCAATAGTAATAGCATAGCTATAGCCACCGAAAATCCGGTCACAGGCATCATAGAAAACAAAAGAGCCACCTTGAAGCTCCACAGGAAGCCGCTCGCGAATTCTGCTTTCTTCTGAATAACGGACCCCTTGGCATGTCGCGACGCACAAAAGAACCAAGGTCAGTGGAGCCAGCAGGCAACCTTTGAACCAACTCCGACGCTTTTCAGCCATCTCAACCCCCACTCATCGCTTCGAGCACTTCCTCAAGCCGCGCAGGTTCGCCCAGCGCAATCACGCGCCCGCCTTCTGCCTCGGCGGAATTGGTGTCCAGCGGATTGCCTTGCCAATCGCTCATCTGGCCCCCTGCGCCTTCGACGACTGGGACAAGCGCGGCGTAATCATAGAGTTTCAGCCCGCTTTCGATCACAAGGTCGATATGCCCGCTCGCCAGCAAGCCGTAATTGTAGCAATCGCCGCCATAGGTGGGCTGGGGGTTTTCTGGATAGGCCTTGGCGACAACGCGCAGATAGGCGTCAACCTCGCCTTCTTGGAAATAATGCGGGCTGGTGGTGGCAACGCTGGCGCCGGCCAATTCCTTGCAGGCGCGCGTGGTGGCCGGTTTGCCATTGAACGTTGTGCCAAGGCCCAGCGCCCCGACCCAGCGTTCCTTTGCAATGCATTGGTCAATCACGCCAATGGTGGGCCAGCCGCTTTGGCATAGAGCGATCAGCGTGCCGAAAATTGGGCGACCGGCCATAAAGCTTTGCGTGCCGTCAATCGGGTCCAAGACCCATTGGCGTTCTGCGCTTTCATTATGGGTGCCATATTCCTCACCCACGATCCCGTCATCGGGGCGTTCTTTTTCCAAAATGGCGCGCATGGCGGCCTCTGCGGCGCGGTCGGCCTGCGTCACGAAACTGCGGTCGGCTTTGCGTTCGCTCGACCATTCTCCGCGAAACAAGGGGCGGATCGCATTGCCAGCGGCATCGGCGAGATGGGCGGCGAGCAGGATATCATCTTCTGGTTTTGGCATAGGTGTAGGCTTGGAATGGGCAGCGCGCAAGGTCAAGGTTTGTGGGGCGCCTGCCGGCCCCTGCGCAACCCTGCAAAAATGTCATCTGCGTCCAATAAGCGCGCCAAGAACTGTGCTAATCGACGAAAAAGTCGATGTGCGGCACTGTTTATGGTAGAACGCACACAATAGCCGGGGAGCAATCGGGTGAGCGATAAGCGGGTTACAGGGCTAGACGATCGGGATCCCGATATTTGGCGGCGCAATTTGGCGTCCTATTCAGGCACATCGCGCGAAGGCTTACCCCTGTCAGAAAACCGCAGCGCCAGCGTTGATTTGTCGCCTTGGGTCGCGCGGCTGGTCTCTGCCAAAGCGACCAATGATCCGGCGATGGTGATTGCCTGCGGCATGTGCAATGATCTGGCCTATACGCGCTATATATTCAGCGGACGCTGGACCGCGCTGAGCGCCGATGAGCATGGGGCTTATCAAAACGAAGTCCTGCAATTTGGCCAACATTCCAAATATATGCCTTTAACTTGCACAGGCGATATTATGTCTGCCGGTTTTGGGCTGAGGGCTGGCGCGTTTTATGCGCTGACGGGGCGCCATGCCGATACGCTGCTCGACCGGATTGAGCGGCAGGATATTTTCGGCATGCTGGCCGATGATTTTCGCGAGGTTTACTCCGATGATTATTCGCCCCAGCAGTGGAATTTGGCGATGGAAGAGGCGCTGCGGCGCTATGTTGCGCGCCATGATCCGCCGCCGCCTGACCCGATTTCGGTGGCGTTTGAGCTGGCCGCTTTTGAAGACCCGTCACAGTCCCTGCCCGATTTTGCGGAAAGCCAGAACATCTCCTTGCGCAAATTGCAGCGCGTGGTGAAGCGCGATTTTGGCCTGGCACCGCGCACGGTGATGCGGCGGGCAAGGGCGCTCGATCTGGCGGCGCAATTGTGCGGCGTGGCGGATCAGGAAGAAGAAGACGAGATGATGCTGCGTTATTTTGACCAGTCGCATCTGATCAAGGATTTCACCGCATTCTTTGGGGTTACCCCGCAGAAATTCCGTTCCAAACCGCGGCCTTTGCTGACCATTACGCTAGAGCAGCGCCAAGCGCGGCGGCTCGAAGAATTGGAACGCCATACGCCCGGCACAGCACATTCTTGGCGCGAACAATCACCCTCTAGCCCGGACGCAGAAGCTCCCGATGCGGCGGCATAATGCGGATTTAGTCGAACAGGCTGGAGACGCTGCTTTCATCGGCGATCCGGCGAATGGCCTCGCCCACCAATGGCGCCATGGTCAAAACGCGGATGCGGTCTGACGCTTCACAAGCCGGTGTTGGCAGGATGCTGTCGGTGATCACGAGCTCTTTCAAAGCCGAACCATTGATCCGCTCCACAGCTTTGCCCGAAAGCACGCCGTGGGTGATATAGGCGGCCACGCTGCTTGCGCCATTGGCCAGCAGGGCCTCGGCTGCATTGCACAGCGTACCGCCGGAATCGACGATATCATCGATCATAATGCAATGGCGGCCTTCGACATCGCCGATGATATTCATAACCTCTGATTCGCCCGGCCGGTCGCGGCGTTTATCGACGATGGCGAGCGGGGCATTATCCAGCCGCTTGGCCAGCGCCCGTGCGCGTACAACGCCGCCGACATCTGGGCTGACAACCATCAGGCTTTGGTCGCCATAACGCGCTTGAATGTCCGCTGCCATAACGGGGGCGGCATAGAGGTTGTCGGTCGGAATATCGAAGAAGCCTTGGATTTGGCCTGCGTGCAAATCCACCGCCAGCACGCGGTCGGCCCCTGCACGGGTCATCAAATCGGCGACCAATTTGGCAGAGATTGGCGTGCGCGGGCCGGGTTTGCGATCTTGGCGGGCATAGCCGAAATAGGGCACAACCGCGGTGATCCTTTTGGCCGAGGCGCGCTTCAATGCATCGATGCAGATCAAGAGTTCCATCAGATTGTCATTGACCGGAAAGCTGGTGGATTGGAGGATAAAGACATCCTCGCCGCGCACGTTTTCATGAATTTCGACGAAGATTTCCTCATCGGCAAAGCGGCGCACGCTGGCATCGGTGAGCGGCATTTCAAGGTAAGCGGCAATCGCCCGGGCCAAAGGCAGATTTGAATTGGCGGACATGATTTTCATGTGAAGTGTTCCCTCAAATATCGCTGTGATCCGCCGCAGGATGCGAGCCCCGAATCGTCTTGATGCGATGTTTAGCCGAGCGCGCTGGCTAACGACAGATGAGCGGCCAGCTTTGTCCGCAATTCAGGTGCGCCTTTGTTTGGACCTCTTTTTGCGCTAACCATGCTATATGCGCAAATCTTGCTGGCTCGCTCCTCTAGGTTTCTTGTTACTGCCAGCATGCGGCGGAGAAGAGGCAGCGCCAGCTCCAGTCGCGACTTCGGCGCCCACCCCGACCCCAACACCGACACCTACGCCCACTCCAACACCCACTCCAACACAAAGCGCCACGACGCTGTCGCAATTCGGCTTCGCGGCGATTGCATGCGACCATGATGATCCCTTCGATGCGGCGGACAAAACCGATTATAGCGACGAGGTTGCAGGCTTTTCTAACCTCAACCAAGTCTGCTTGACGGGCGATATCGCGGCAGATCGCGATCGGATTGCAGCTAGCGCCGCGCAGTATGATCCGCTGCTTTATATTGAGCCAGTGTTCTTTGACCCTGCAACCAATCAGCCGCGCAGCACCGCGCAGGCCGATGCCTTATGGACAGGCGTTCAGCAGTCTATCACCGACAGCGGTATCGACCCGGCGCGCATCACCTTTTACCTGTTTGACGAGCCGACATTGCGCGGCGTTGCCTTGGATGCGCTGGAGCCGATGGCGGGCCGCATCCGCGCCGCCTATCCCGCATCGCCGCTATTGCTGATCGAAGCGTTTAGCACAGATAGCGATCCGGTCGTCCCGGCCTATGCCGACTTGTGGGGCTTTAACGCTTACACCGTGCGCGACCCAGCCGCGCAGCCGCTCTACACCGATTTTCTCGACACTGCGGCGGCGCAATTGCGTGACGGCCAAGCCTTGGTTTTGGTGGGCGATGGCATTCACACACCTTTCCACACTGCAGAAGGACTAAGCGAAGCGGATATGGCGCAGGTCGCGGCCAATTACTCCGCCTATGCCGAGGCCCGCGATGATGTGGCCGCCATGCTGGTCTACACTTGGGCGGGCGGCATCGACAATAATCAGGAGCGCGGCGTGCGCGATCTACCCATGGCGGTGCAAAGCGAATGGGAACGCATTGGCCGAGCCATCACGCAGCGTTGAGGATTTGCTCAGCACGCGGAGGATATGCCCGCAATTGGGTTGGCGGATGAACAATTAAATGAGCCGCCATTCTGTAAAGAGACGGTGGCGGCTGGCGCCAATGTGAAGCCGCAGGCTTTATCGATCACAAGAGGCTCACGGCCGAACCAACCAAATTTCCAAGATGCGCGCCATTGAACAGCATGAACAAAGCCTCTGGAAATCCATCAATACCCTCAACCACATGCTCGGGTAAAACTAGCTTTGCAGACCTGAGCAAGTCAGAAATTTCCTCGATCGCTTCAGGGTATTTATGATCATAATGACCGACCACAAACCCTCTCATCGACGCATTGCGTTCAGCCAGCCAAAGACCGCGATATCTTTGGCCAGATTTTCAGATGCAAGAATAGAACGAGCGGAATATTCAAGCAGCCACGAGCGCAAATCTTGCGACTCTCCCATCTTCAATTCTCAAGCCCTATCTGCAGAATGCGCATATGTTGGCGCAGTCGATAACAATGCGATTGCCGCTAGCGGGTAAAAGGCTGGTCTCAAATCTTATGTTCGCCTTTGATCCAGCGAACGGTTCCGCTTGAGGCGCGCATCACGACGCTTTCGGTGGTCATTGTGCCATTGCGGCGGCGTTTTACTCCGTCGAGAAGCGAGCCTGCTGTCACGCCGGTTGCAGCGAAAATACAGTCGCCTTTGGCCAGCTCTTCCAATTTGTAGATTTTATCGAGATCGGTAATGCCCCATTTGTGGGCGCGCGCACGCTCATCATCATTGCGGAACAAGAGGCGGCCGTTGAACTGTCCGCCAACACAGCGCAGGGCCGCTGCGGCAAGCACGCCTTCAGGCGCGCCGCCTTGGCCCATATACATGTCGATGGTGGTGTCTTCATCGGTCACTGCGATGACGCCGGCAACATCGCCGTCACCGATCAGCACGACGCCGCAACCAATGCCGCGCAGCTCTGCAATAATATCGGCATGGCGCGGACGGTCGAGCACGCAGACGATAATATCGGCAGGCTTTACGCCCTTCGCCGCTGCAACGCTTTCGACATTTTGTGTTGGCGTCTTGGCCAGATCAATCACATCATCGGGATAGCCGGGGCCAACCGCGATTTTGTCCATGTAAACATCGGGCGCATTGAGGAGGTTGCCCTCTTCTGCGGCGGCCAGAACAGCCAGAGCATTGGGGCCAGCTTTCGCCGTGATGGTCGTGCCTTCCAATGGATCAAGCGCAATGTCGATCTTGGGGCCTTTGCCCGGTGCGCCGCCGACTTTCTCGCCAATATAGAGCATGGGCGCTTCGTCGCGCTCGCCTTCGCCGATTACCACTGTGCCATCCATATAGAGCGTATCGAACGCTTTGCGCATGGCCTCGACGGCGGCGGCATCAGCGGCTTTTTCATCGCCGCGCCCGATCAGATCAGCGGCTGCGATTGCAGCGGCTTCGGTGACGCGCACCATTTCAAGGACGAGTACGCGGTCGAGTGCATTATCAGAGGTGTTCATCGGTAATTCAGTCCCCAAACTCTTAGGTGCAAAATGAAGTGCTGATCGGCGCTTAGCCACAATGAGGGCCCCTTGTCGAGAAGCCGAATTATTCCGCCGCGCATATATATGCATGACCGTTTGGCAAGTGTCCTTGCGGCAGGCGCGCGTTTTGGGGCGGTATTTTGTGCGCCTTTAATGTTGGCTGGCACGGCTCTGCCTGCGGCTGCGCAGGACGCTGACCCCAATATTGGGCAAGACATTGAGCAGGCGCCGGCGGCGCAATCACCAGCACAGCCCGATGCGCGGCGCACAGCAGGCGAGGTGATCGATATTTTGATCCCTATTCCCGCAGCGCCTTATGATCCAGGCGCCCAAGCGCAATGTGAGCGCGAACAAAGCGCCGCCGAGATCAGCGGCGAAATTATCGTCTGCGCAAGGCGGCGCGATGACAGCCAATACCGCACCACCAGCGACAGCCGCAAAAGATACGCTGAGGAAACCGCCTTCATAAATGATCCGCAAGCCCCCGATGTTGCAGGCGCAGGCATTTTTCGCGGGCCAGCGACGGTGGGCGGCATGTGTTTTATCCCGCCATGCCCGCCACCAAAAGCGATCATCATTGATGTGGCCGCATTGCCGCAAGCACCGGCTGGCTCAGACGCAGACCGAATATCGCGCGGATTGCCGCCGCTGGGCGATGCGAACCCTGTGGGCGATGCGATTGTCATTCCCACCACTGAAGCAGAAGCTGCGGAAGTAGCGCAGCCCGCCTCAACGGGGCCGGTCATTGACTACGCCGCGCCTGCAATGGACGCGGATGCGGTTCCCTAATTGCCCAAAATCGGCAAGACCAATGGTTGATCGGTCAGGCTGTCGGACCCGTCCAGCAATGCCAGAGCATCGCGCACGCTGCGCTCTTGACCCTTATGCGTGACCATCGCGACCAAAACATCGCCGCCTTGGCCCGCTTGCCCCTTTTGAATGAGACTCTCAATCGAAACACCCGCATCGCGCATGGCGGCGGTCATCTGCGCCAGAACGCCGGGGCTATCAGTGACCGTAAAGCGCAAATAGGTGCGCTCTTGGCGGTGCCCGGGTTCTGCAGGCGGCATAGCGACCATCTGCTCAGTAGGAATAGAAAACGGCGCGCCAATATCCCCGCGCGCAATATCAATAAGGTCTGCAACCACAGCGCTTGCGGTTGGTCCATCGCCTGCCCCTGCCCCTTGGAACAGGAGGCGGCCAGAGAAATTGCCTTCCGCAACGACAGCATTGGTCGGCCCGTCAACAGCAGCGAGAGGATGATCTTTTGGCACTAAGCAAGGGCGGACCCTT
>CALFEA010000120.1 GCA_937950385.1 uncultured Altererythrobacter sp.
GTCGCACTCGCGCAATTATGGGCGCAGGCTTTGAGCGCGCATGATCTGACCGCAGCACAAATGCTGGTGACTTTGGATGATCTGGAGGATCGGCGGCGCTATTTGAATGCAGCGGCGACTTTGGAACGGCTGTTGGAAGCAGGCGCAGTGCCGGTCGTGAATGAGAATGACAGCGTGGCGACCGAGGAAATCCGCTTTGGCGATAATGACCGGCTGGCTGCACGCGTGGCTCAGGCAGCGCAGGCCGATGGCGTCTTGCTCTTATCCGATGTTGACGGGCTTTACGACAAAGCACCGAGCGAAGAGGGCGCGCAGCTGGTGCGTTTGATTGAGGGCGTAACGCCTGAAGTGATCGCCATGGCCACCGACGCCAGTTCATCCGGCATGGGATCGGGCGGTATGAAAGCCAAATTGCAGGCGGCGCGCATCGCCGAACGGGCTGGGATCGCTTTGGGCATTGTGAACGGAACGGATCGAGCGCCGATTGAGCGATTGCGGTCAAGCGGAACGGGGACGTTATTCCTGCCGCAGCGCCGCGATAATGCACGCAAAGCATGGCTAGGCGGGCGGCAAGCATTGGAAGGCGTGCTGACTGTGGATGCAGGCTGCGCAGAGGCGTTGGCAGGCGGCGCGAGCCTATTGGCGGCCGGCCTCACAGAGATTGAAGGCGAGTTTGAACGCGGCGCTTTGGTCAGCCTGCACGGGCCCAAGGGCGAGCGATTGGGGCAAGGCCTAGTGGAATATTCCTCCGCAGAATGCACCGCGATTTTGGGCCTACGTGAAGCCGAGCAAGAGGCGCGTTTGGGCTATGCTCCGCGCGCAGCCGTGGTGCACCGCGACCATATGGTGAGCAGCTAATGCGGCTGGCGATTACAGGCGCAACCGGCTTTGTGGGCTCTGCGGTTTTGGACGAGGCACTGGCGGCTGGGGCCACTGTGTGTGCTTTGACACGGCGCGATCAGGCGGCGCGTGACGGCGTAGAATGGGTGAGCGGCACTTTGGAAGATGCGCCCGCATTAGAAGCCTTGTGTGACGGCGCCGATGCTGTGATCCATATTGCAGGGCTGACCAATACGCCAGATGTGCGAGAGTTTGAAACCGCCAATGTCACCGGCACGGCCAATGTGATGGCGGCGATGAAGCGTGCGAAGGTAAAGCGGCTGGTGTTTGTCTCCAGCCTGTCTGCGCGCAAGCCTGAATTGTCGGCCTATGGCGCGTCGAAAGCGGCGGCAGAGGAGCTGGTTCAGGCGAGCAGGCTGGATTGGACAGTAGTGCGCCCGCCCGCCGTTTATGGCCCCCGCGATGATGATATGTTGGAGCTGTTTAAAACGGCGAAATGGGGAGTGGTGCCGTTGCCACCGGGCGGTGCGACTTCGATCATTTATGTCAGCGATTTGGCGCGTTTGCTGATCGCACTTGCGGGGCAATCTTGCAAAAAAATCCTTGAGCCCGATGATGGCCGCGAAGGGGGCTGGGCGCATAAGGAAATGGCGCAGGCGATCGGCAAGTCACTTGGAAAATCATCGGTTTTTGCGCCGCATTTGCCAGCGTCTGTGCTGTCGGCGGCGGCGGGCGCTTTGAAGCTGATCCAAGGCGATAAGGCCAAACTAACCGCCGACCGCGTGGGCTATATGTGCCATCCCAATTGGGTCGCAAGATATGATCGACGACCGGCGGAAGCCTTGTGGAAAGCGCAAGTTTCTGGCGAGGAAGGTTTTGCAAAAACCGCTGCTTGGTACATCCAAGAAGGCTGGCTTTAAGCGCTTATAAGAAGGGTTCTTCGCCCGGCTTGTGAATACCGCATTCGGTCTTGTCCCAGCCTTGCCAGCGGCCCGAACGTGGGTCTTCGCCCGGCGCAACCTTATGGGTGCACGGCGCACAACCAATCGAGGGAAAACCATCGGCAACCAGAGGATGACGCGGCAAATCATGCTCCTCGAAATAGGCCTGAATATCATCAGGCTTCCAATCGATAAGGGGATTGATTTTAAGCCGGCCCGCAGCATCAGAATTGTCGATTTCAAAGCGCGGCAATTGCGCACGCTCTGTGTTCTGAAACGCTTTGCGTCCCGTTAGGCTGGCGTCATATCCCGCCAGCGCTTTGGCCAATGGAATGACCTTTCTGATCTCGCAGCATCCATCCGGATCGTAAGACCATCTCAGGCCCGTCTCGTCTTTGGCCTCAAGGTCTGCTGTTTCAGGGTGCAGATCTATGACATTGGTCAGGCCCAATTTGGCGACCAATTTAGCTTTATAATCCAGCGTTTCGGGAAAATGCTTGCCAGTCTCTAAAAACAGCACTGGCAGATCGGGCTTCACTTGCGCGATTAAGTGCAGCAGCACGGCGCTTTCCGCGCCAAAGCTGGAGACAGTCGTCAACTGACCCGCCAGCCCATCATCAATGACAGAGGCAAGCATTTCATGTGTCGAAGAACCGCGAAACATCCGATTCAGGCGGATTGCATGCTCGTCTGTAAATATCGGTCCGGTGTCGATCTGGTCGCGTAAGCGGGTATCAGCCATATATCACCTCAATCATGCCGCAATTGCGTGATCATGCGGCGGCCATCGGCGGTGTTCTGATAGACATTGGGCCAGCGATTAAAGGCGGCTTGCGCGTCGCTTTCATCCAGCGGTTCAGCCGGTGCAAAGGCATCAAATCCGCAGCGGCGCATATTGAGCAATTGGTCAATGCCGACATCGCCCACCGCGCGCAATTCGCCGGTATAACCCGCCTCGCGCAGGAGCCGTGCCGAAGAATAACCGCGCCCGTCACCGAAGACGGGAAAGTTGACTTCGATCAGTGCCAAACGGTCCAAAAATGGAAGCAAAGCGCGCGCATCATCGCCCGGTTCAATCCGCACAGCAGTCGCATTGGTTTGTTCGCAGCACGCATCGAAAGTGACTGTGCCGTGGTCCGCCATTTCATCGTCGCGGAAACGGAATTGTACGGCGGTTGGTCTGGTGTCTAAATCAGTCATAAAGCGCCTCCTTAAAGGGGGTCATGCCAATGCGGCGATAGGTGTCGAGGAAGCGCTCGCCATCCTCGCGCGCGCCAAGGTAAACATCGGTCACGGTTTCCACCGCATTGATCACGCCTGCCTCATCAAATCCGCGGCCTGTGATCTTTGCCAGAGCAACATCTTCTGCCTCGCTTCCGCCAAGGGAAAGCTGGTAGTTCTCAACGCCCTTCTTATCGACACCAAGGATGCCTATGTGGCCGGCATGGTGATGCCCGCAAGCATTGATGCAGCCGGAGATTTTGAGCTTCAACTGGCCCAGCTCACCGGTTTTGCCAGAGGCGGCAAAACGCTCTGAAATTTTCTGCGCCAAGGGAATTGAGCGTGCATTGGCGAGACTGCAATAATCGAGCCCCGGACAAGCGATAATATCCTCAATCGTATCCAAATTGGGCGAGCCAAGTCCGGCTGCTTCCAGCTTCGTCCAAAGCGCATGCAAATCCGAAATGGCGACATGGGGCAGAACGATATTTTGCGTGTGCATGACGCGCAATTCATCAAAGGAATATTCCTTCGCCAGATCCGCCATCAAATGCATTTGCTCCGCGGTTGCATCGCCGGGGATACCGCCAACAGGCTTCAATGAAATAACCGCTGAAACATAGCTATCATGCTTGTGGGCGTTGGTGTTGCGGTCGACCCATAGGGCGAAATCGGGATCGCTATGATCGCAAGTTTTCGGCCCATCTACAAATGCCGGATCAGCGAAATACGGACGCAGGCGCTCAATTTCAGCCAAGGGCGGTTCCACGCCTTGACCCAGCATATGCGCGAACTCTTCCTCGACCTGACGAGTGTATTCCTCTGCGCCCATTTCGTGGACGAGGATTTTGATGCGCGCTTTGTATTTATTGTCGCGGCGGCCATAGCGATTGTAGACCCGCAGGCAGGCTTCGGCATAAGTGACCAATTGATCGAGCGGCACGAAGTCGCGGATTTGCGGAGCGATCATCGGCGTGCGGCCCATACCGCCGCCAACATAGAAGCTGGCGCCAATTTCACCGCTGTCATTCTTGACGATTTGAATGCCAATATCATGCAGACGCATAGCTGCGCGGTCGGTTTCTGCGGCGATTACCGCGATTTTAAACTTGCGCGGCAAATACATGAATTCAGGGTGGAAACTTGACCATTGCCGCAGCAATTCAGCATAGGGGCGCGGATCGACCAGCTCATCACGTGCAGCGCCCGCAAAGTGATCGGAGCTAATATTGCGAATGCAATTGCCGCTGGTTTGGATGGCGTGCATTTCCACCTTGGCAAGATCGGCCAGCAGGTCGCCCGCTTCTTCCAATTTGATCCAATTGTATTGGATATTTTGGCGCGTGGTGAAGTGGCCATAGCCGCGGTCATATTTATCCGCGATATCCGCCAGCGCATGCATTTGTGCCCCGTTGAGCGTGCCATAGGGGATGGCAACGCGCAGCATATAGGCATGCAATTGCAGATAAAGACCGTTCATCAAGCGCAGCGGCTTGAACTGATCCTCGGTGATTTTGCCCTCTAATCGGCGCTTGGCCTGATCGCGAAATTCTTCGACGCGGGTGTCGACCATTTGTTGGTCATAATTGTCATATTTATACATTAAACGATCCAGTCGAGCGCTTCGGGCTGCGTGGGTTTGAGGGTTAGGTCAGGGCGCACTGTGGGACCAAGTGCGCGGACGCGGTCTTTGATATGGGCAGGGCGTACGCCATTGTCGTCGCGGGTTGCCTCGATGGCATAAGGCACATTGACGCGGCGTGCGGCCTCTTCGCTGGCTGCAATTGTATCGGCATCATCACCAACATCCACAGCGTCATTGACGTGGAGCGACCAGCCAGCGCCATCCCACCAGACAACTGCGCCTGATTTAAGATCATTCCCGGTGAGTATTTTCATTGTGCCACTTCCAGTGCGGTTTGGATTAGGACCGAATTTTTGCGCGCGGTTACATCGCCGATCACGATCAGTGCGGGGCTTTTGACAGCCTGCGCCTCGACTATATCGGGAAGCCCAGCGAGCAGACCCCGAAGCACACGCATATTGGCGCGCGCACCGTTTTCGATAACGGCCAGCGGCGTGTCAGGCGCAAGGCCGTCTGCCATCAATTTCTCGGCGATTTGGGGCGCGGTTTTGACGCCCATATAGATGACCAGCGTGCGGCCCTTGCCAGCGAGGCCCGACCAATCCTGATCGGATAGACCTTTGCATTGGCCCGCAACAAAGCTGACGATGGAGGAGGCATCGCGGTGGGTGAGGGCGATTTGCGCCGCTGCCGCTGCGCCATTGGCAGCGGAGATGCCTGGGACGATTTCAACTGGAACACCAGCTGCGGCTGCATCTTCTGCCTCTTCGCCGCCGCGTCCAAAGATCAGCGGATCGCCGCCTTTTAGGCGCACAACATCGCGCCCCTTTTGGGCCTCGCGGATCAGCAGAGCGTTGATGTCTTCTTGCGGCAAAGTGTGCCGCGCGCGCTGTTTTGCAACCGAGATCAGCTGCGCATCTGGGTTCGCCAAGCTTAGGATGTCAGCGGAGACGAGCCCGTCATGGACAATCAGTTCAGCACGCTCGATCAAGCGCGCTGCACGCAATGTCAGCAGGTCAGGATCGCCCGGGCCTGCGCCAACAAGAAATATGGTTCCGGTGTTTTTCATGTGGCCGATATCGGGCCATGCGGCACAACATTCCAGCGAGAATGGATTTGTGAATGGGTAGCAAAGCTATTGCAGGCCTGTGTAACCTTCTACGCTGAGGGTGCTCTGGGGCTGCTTTCAGGCTGCCGCTAGCTTTCGCGCTGCGCCAATGCGGCGATCAGCTGATCCATTTGTTTGCTGTTGCGAAGATTAATATCGCGCTGCGGGAAGGGGATTTCCACATGGTTTTCGGCGAATAATTGCCAAACATTTTTATACACTTCGGAGCGAATATTGGCGAGGCCTTCTTCGGGGTCGCGTATCCAAAAGCGCAAATCAAAATCCACCGAATTGTCGCCAAAACCAATGATATTGACGCGCGGCTTGGGGTTTTTGAGGATGCGCGGGGTTTCTTGCACCGCTTGGTACAATAGCTTTTCAACCAGATTCAAATCGCTGCCGTAGGATACGCCGACGGGCGCTTTCACCCGGACCTCGCGTGAGGAATAAGACCAATTGACCACTTGGCTGGTCTTTAGTGTCTGGTTCGGGATGAGATATTCGGTTTGATCGCGGGTCACCACTGAAATGGCGCGAATGCCAATCTTGCGAATTTGGCCAAAGCTTTCATTGCCCGCTTGATCGGCAACAGAAATCACGTCCCCGGGTTTGATCGATTTATCCATCAACAACAAAATGCCTG
>CALFEA010000121.1 GCA_937950385.1 uncultured Altererythrobacter sp.
GCTGCAGGATATTCACCGCTCATTGGGCTGCGGGCAGCGTCAGCTTCAAACATGCGCCAGGCTCGCCATCAGCACGCGATATGGCGGTTAGGCTGCCGTCATGCGCCTCTGCAATGGTGCGGGCAATCGCCAAGCCGAGCCCGGAATGATTGCCGAAATCCTCTGTGTCTGGGCGCACGGAGTGAAAGCGTTGAAAGACCTTTTCGCGCGCCTCCTCCGGGATGCCGCGCCCTGTATCGCTCACCGTGATGATGACCTCCTCGCCATCATTATCAATTGCGACATCAATGGGCGCATTGCGGGGCGAGAAAGACACCGCATTGTCGATCAAGTTTTCGATCACGCGTTCGAGCCGCACGGGCACGCCAATAACCACTGCAGACCAGCCGGTATGGGTCAGATTGATCTGGTGGTTTAAGTTTTCTGCCCGCGCCTCACGCGAGCCGATGATGGCCTCGACCAAAGTGGTCATATCAATGCGTTCCAACGTGGCGCGCGACATTTCCGCATCGATCCGGCTGGCATCGGAAATCTCTGTGACCAAGCGGTCGATCCGGCGCACATCATGGGTGGCAATATCGAGCAATTGTTCGCGTAGCTGAGGGTCTTCGACACGGGGCAGGGATTCCACCGCACTGCGCAAGGATGCCAGCGGGTTCTTAATCTCATGCGCGACGTCGGCGGCAAAGCTCTCAACTGCGTCAATGCGGTTGCGCAAGGCGCCAGTCATGTCGGAAATGGTGCGCGCCAGACTGCCGATTTCATCGCGGCGTTCCGGCATGCGCGGCACTTCGACATCGCGCCCGCGCCCTTGGCGAACGCGGATCGCGGCATTGGACAATTGCCTAATCGGGGCGACGATGGTGCGGGCGAGAAACAGTGACAGCATGGTTGAACCAAACAGGGCCAGCAGCACGCCGATGATGAGGGTTGAGCGCGCCTCGCGCACGGCTTCAGTAATATCGACTGCATTGCGCGTCGTCATCAAAGTTGCGCCGTTCAGGCCAACCGGCGCCGCCGCGGTAACAACCGGCGTACGGTCAGGCGCAAGTGTCAGTTCGATCTGGGTGACGCCCTCATCGCGGGCGCGCGCCAGCACCGGCCAAGCATCGGCTTGCTTGCTTTCAGGTTCGACATAGGGCGCGACAGGTTCGGCGCTGACCACGGCCTCCACACCCTTGTCGAGCATGACCGCAAAAGTATGACCCCACGTATCAGGCCCCGCTTCTGCAAGCACAAATGCGGGTTCATCCAGCGCGAAACTATCGGCCCACAGCAGCCCTTCAGCATCGTACATGCGCAGCCGCATTTGTTGCTCTTTGCCGATTTGGATCAGCAGCGCCTCTTGGCGTTCACGCGTCGCACCGGCCAAAGCCTCGGCGGTAATCTGCGCCTCAATCCGCGCCAATTTATAGCGTTCGGAAAGCAGCTGCGCACGGTAGCTATCAATGTAGAAAATACCGCCGCCCAGCAGCAAGAGCGGCAATATATTCACAAACAATATGCGCGTGGTCAGCGTCAGCCAGCCGCCGCTTCTAATCTGCTCTAGGCGGCCAACTTCACCCCGTGGTGCGTCAATATCAGCCATCAGTGTAGCTATATCCTGCACCATAGAGCGTCTCGATGGCCGAGAAGCTCTTGTCGGTTACGCGGAATTTGCGCCGCATGCGTTTGATATGGCTGTCCACCGTGCGATCATCGACAAAGATATCCTCGGGATAGGCGGCATCCATCAGCTGGTTGCGGCTTTTGATGACGCCGGGCCGGGTCGCCAAAGCCTCTAGGATCAAAAACTCTGTCACGGTCAGCGAGACAGGGCGGCCATCCCATGTCACCTGATGGCGCGTTGGGTCCATAAACAGTCGGCCATGCGCAACAACTGGTGCAGCTTCCTCGCTTTCATTGCGGTCAGCATCCAGCATTCGCGATGGATTGGCGCGGCGCAAAATCGCGCGAATGCGCGCGGTCAGCAGGCGCAGGCTGAACGGTTTGGCGATGTAATCATCCGCGCCCAATTCCAGCCCCTGTTCCTCATCCTGCTCATCATCCTTACTGGTGAGGAAAATCACCGGCAGAGCGATTTGTTCGCGGACACGGGCGAGCAATTCCAGCCCGTCCATATTGGGCATTTTAATATCAAACACGGCCAAATCTGGCGGATTTTCGAGCAGTGCTTTCAGCGCGGTTTGCCCATCGGAATAAACCCGCGTGACATAACCCTCCGCCTGCAATGCGATCGAGACAGAGGTGAGAATATTGCGATCATCATCCACCAGCGCGATAACAATATCGTCGCTTGTCGGATCAGTGTTTGCGGATTTATCGGCCATGGATGGTCTCATTTTGGCTGGTCATCCGGCGAAACTAGCCGGTTTGCAGTGGCGAAACAATGTATGACAGCGCAGCATACCGCCAAAGTGATTTGGCGCAGCGTGGTTAAACTTGCTCAAGGCGCGGTCTGCATTTTTGACTCCGCGTTTTGGGCACTCTATGCGCAGCGGTGAAGACCGCGCATTCGTATGCAGCGATTCCTTTTCTTGGGGGTTTCAGCCCCGATGACAACGCTTCTTTTTGGGCGCATTTGTTCGCTCGATGCATGAAAAATTCAGGAGAAAATAGTGCCGATCCCTCTCGCTCACTCGCTTGCTGACCAAAATATTCAAGCCAAAGCCGACATCCACCCCAATCTCGGCACATCTGAACTGGTTGAGGCCGCCATTCGAAATGGCGAAGGCGAATTGTCAAAATATGGCTCGCTTGTGGTGAAGACCGGCGCGCATACGGGCCGTTCTGCCAAGGATAAATTTATCGTCCGCAATGCAGAGACTGAGGACACAGTGTGGTGGGGCAAGGTCAATGCCTCCATGACGCCGGAACATTTTGCCGCTCTGAAAGAAGAATTCCTCGCCGCTGTTGGCGAAAAAGACACGCTTTATGTCGCCGATCTGTTCGGCGGCTCGCAGCCAGAGCACCGCGTCAATGTGCGCGTGATTAATGAGCTGGCGTGGCACAATCTTTTCATCCGTACATTGCTGGTGCGCCCCGATGTTCAGGAACTTGCGAATTTTGCGCCGGAATACACCATTATCGATCTGCCTAGCTTCCGCGCTGATCCTGCCCGCCATGGCTGCCGCAGTGAAACGGTGATTGCGGTCAATTTGGAAGAGAAATTGATCCTGATCGGCGGCACCAAATATGCTGGCGAAATGAAGAAGAGCGTCTTCGGCATTCTCAACTATCTGCTGCCGGCCAAGGGTGTGATGCCAATGCATTGCTCCTCCAACATTGGGCCAGACGGCAAAACGGCGGTGTTCTTTGGTCTGTCAGGCACAGGCAAAACCACATTGTCGGCCGATGCCTCGCGCACTTTGATTGGCGATGATGAGCATGGCTGGTCAGACACAGCGGTCTTTAATTTTGAAGGCGGCTGTTATGCCAAAATGATCAAGCTTTCCGAAGAAGCCGAGCCAGAGATTTTCGCCACGACGCGCAAGTTTGGTACGGTTCTGGAAAATGTCGTGATGGACCCGCAAACGCGCGATCTCGACTTTGATGACAATAGCTTGGCGGAAAACACACGCGGCGCGTATCCGCTGGAATATATCCCCAACACCTCTGAGAAAAACTTGGGCCCCGTGCCCAGCAATGTGATCATGCTGACAGCGGACGCATTTGGCGTATTGCCTCCCATCGCGCGGCTGACACCGGATCAGGCGATGTATCACTTCTTGTCGGGTTATACGGCGAAAGTGGCGGGCACAGAGATGGGCGTAACCGAGCCTGAGGCGACATTCTCAACCTGTTTCGGCGCGCCCTTTATGCCGCGTCACCCGTCGGTTTATGGCAATCTTTTGAAAGAACGCATTGCAGCAGGCGGCGCGCAATGCTGGCTGGTCAACACCGGCTGGACTGGCGGCAAATATGGCGAAGGCAGCCGCATGCCGATCAAGGCAACGCGCGCTTTGCTCAATGCGGCACTCGACGGCTCATTGAACGATGCTGAATTCCGCAAGGATGCAAACTTTGGCTTTGATGTGCCGGTTGCAGTGCCGGGCGTAGACAGCGCAATCCTCGACCCGCGCAGCACTTGGGCAAACGGCGAAGAGTATGACGCAATGGCAGGCAAGTTGGTGCAATTGTTCATCGACAATTTCGCTGAGTTTGCCGATCACGTCGATGAAGGCGTGCGCCAATCTGCGCCAAGCGGACAAGCCGCTTAAGCTGAACAGAATTTTACAATTGACTATAGGGGCAAGGCCTCGTTCCATAGCCGGAGCGGGGCCTTTCCTTTTGCGCGCTTTGCAGCGATAACAGCGCCATATTTAACAAAGGAGATTATCCCATGAGTATCCTCGACGGAATTCTGAAACAAGTATCCGGTTCACCCGACACAGTTGCAGCGATTGCAGAGAAAGTGGGCCTAGACCCGGCAATGGCGGAAAAAGCCGTCGCAGCATTG
>CALFEA010000122.1 GCA_937950385.1 uncultured Altererythrobacter sp.
TGTCATCAATGCGCGCGCCGATCAAATTGATCGAACCGGCCATACGCGGCGCGTCGATTTTCACGCGGTTCACGCTGGCAAGCGCAGTCTTCAGATTAACCGGACCAGTAGGCTGGGCGGCAGCGCCATCGAGCGTACCAGCCGCAGTAGGAGCATTGCCCGTAGAAGGAGCGCCCGCTTGTGCAGGAGCGGTCGTTTGCGCGGTTTCAGCCCCAGACAAAGATGCCTCAGGATAGAAAAAGCGAAGCGCCATATCCCAGCCTAAGATCAGCAGGCCGGAAAGTGCCACGGCGAGCAGTAAATTGCGCTGATTGTCCAAAGTGAAATCCCGTATCGTCGTCTATGGCTGTGTTATATAGTTACTACAGCAGATTATTGCTAGGGAACGGGATCATAGCCATGCCCGCCCCATGGATGGCAGCGCCCTAGCCGTTTTATGGTCAGCCATCCACCCTTGATTGCACCGTGCTTTTGCAAGGCCTCGATCCCATATTGCGAGCAGGATGGGGCATAGCGGCAGGTCGGCGGCAAAATCCGGCTAGGCCCCCATTGCCAGAGCTTCGCGATGAAGATCAAAATATGCTTCATTTGCGATTGCCCTTAGGCGGTTTTCTGCGCCGCGAATCGCCCTTGCCCTTTGCTGCATCAGCCAGAGCAATCTGCAATTCTTGCTCAAGCTTGGCAAAATCGCGCTCAACCCCGCCAGCGCGCCCGATCAACACATGATCATGATCGGCAAGCCCGCTTTTGGGCAAAGCATCCCGCAGCAAATCGCGGAACCGCCGCTTCATTCGGTTGCGCACAACCGCATTGCCGATCTTTTTGGTGACCGTAATGCCGAACCGCACACCTGCCCCGCCATTGGGGCGCGTTTGCAGCACAAAGCCAGGGCGCGCATTGCGCAGGCCCTTATTGGCGGCAAGAAAATCCGCGCGCTTGGTGAGAACGGTGATCATAGGGAAGCTATACGCAAAACGGACCCCCGATGGGAGTCCGCAAGCTCTGCGGCGATAAACCCGCATACATTATTAAGGTGAGCAGCCGCGCAGACGCGAGCCGCTCAAATCACATTAGGCGCAAAGGTTCTTGCGGCCACGACGACGGCGAGCACGAAGAACATTGCGGCCACCGACCGTCTTCTTGCGTGCAAAGAAACCATGGCGGCGTGCGCGTACCAGATTGCTGGGCTGAAAAGTCCGCTTCATATCGTCCTCGAAAATCAAAACTTAAGGTAAGGCGCATCACCCAAACTGGATTGCTTAGATTACACCTGAAAAAGAGCAGGCCTTGCGGCTGACCCTTTGAAGGTGGCGCGGTTAAGGTAAGGCAACGCCTGAGTCAAGCAGATCGATGTCCAGATATGCAATTTGCGGCATGTCTGGCGCAGTGATTTCCAATGCGGCGATCTGGCCAAGCTCTACTGCTTCAATATCGGCAAGCGGTGCAAGGGGTGCGCTGCTGCTCAAAACGGCGACTGTGGGCGCTGGCAGAGCTTCACGAACAGGCTTAGCCATTCCGCTTACCCATGGGCGCATATCATTGGAATCGAGCCACAAAGCAGAAACATGCGGCACCGAATTGGTCATGTCATAAAACGCACGGGCCTGATCATCGCTCATGCCCATCTCTTCATAATAGTCAAGATAGAACCGGTTTTCCGGTGCATCCTCGGCATAATCCTTCGGCTCGCGGCCAAAGTTATCGCGCCATGAGTGTACAGCGAATTCAGCGCCATCTTCGATTGTGTGCTCTTTGCCCGCAAGAAACAGTTCAACTGCGCCCGAACGCGCCGATCCGCCGCGACCAATTTTCGTGGTTAGGCCCGCTTCGCGAATTTTCCGGCCAACGGTGAGGTTTGCAACATCATCGCTAGTGCCAGGGCCTTCGAGGATTTCAAAGACGCCCAATGCAGGATAATCTTTGAGCATCATGTCGAAATATTGGGGGCTCATTGAATCGGTTGGGCCAACCAATGCAGCGCGCTCATCGTCGAGCACTTTAAACGGACCATATTGCGCCGTGGCGACTTGCTCTTGCGGGCGGAAGGCCGGTGCATACAGACGCCCTGATGGCGTGTGGCTGGCCGCTTCAAACTTGGTTTCGCGTGACCCTTCGACGCGGATCCAGCTCTGCGTGGCATCATCCCACTCTTCAATCCAGCTCTCAACCGCCACTACGCGCTGTGCCGAGGGTTGGGCAATCGCCGCTTCGTTAACAAATGAAGCGGCCTGATCAGCGCGTGCCGTAGATGATTCGCCATAGGTCTCAGCACTGAGACTTACGGGGGCGGCGAGGAGGCTAAGGAGCCCTGCGAAAGAGAGAATTGCGTTGCGCATGCCGTAGTTTTTCGCAGGAAGGTTTTTGTATTTAGCAAAAGGATATCCCTGCTGACGCGTTAACTATATTCGGCAAACCCTCAGTAATATGGTCGACAATGCGTGAATAACCCGCCAAACTTTCACTTAAGAAACCATAGTAAAGGGCGGGTTAATTGGTCGCTTTAGTAAGAACAGTGGCCTATCTTGGGCTAGAGGCGCGCGCCGTAGAGGTTCAATGCCAAGTAGCAGCAGGATTGCCGCGCTTTGCTATTGTGGGCCTGCCGGACAAAGCCGTCAGCGAAAGCCGCGAGCGGGTGCAATCCGCTTTGGCCGCCATGGGATTGGCGCTTCCGCCCAAGCGCATCACAATCAACCTCTCGCCTGCTGACCTGCCGAAGGATGGCTCGCATTATGACTTGCCGATCGCCTTGGCATTGCTGGCAGCAATGGGCGTGACCGACGCTGAGCAGCTGGGCGATTGGGTTGCAGTGGGCGAATTGGCGTTGGATGGGCGGATTGTTGGCACTCCAGGCGTATTGTTGGCTGCATTGCATGCCAGCGAAGCGGAAACGGGGCTTATCTGTCCCGCCGAACAAGGTGCGGAGGCGAAATGGGCCAGCGGCGTGCCCGTTCTGGCAGCGCCCAATCTCTCTAGCCTGCTTGCGCATTTGAAGGGCGATCAATCCCTGCCAGAACCGGTGCGCGGCGCGGTAGAGCCGTCCGGACTAACGGCGGACTTAGCCCAAGTGAAAGGGCAGGAAAGCGCCAAGCGCGCATTAGAAATCGCCGCTGCTGGCGGGCACAATTTGTTGATGAATGGCCCGCCCGGTGCTGGCAAAAGCCTGCTTGCGTCCTGCTTGCCGGGTATTTTGCCGCCGCTGACACCGGCTGAGGCGCTGGAGGTATCGATGGTCCAATCGGTCGCCGGATTGCTGCAAGGCGGCACGATCAGCCGGTCGCGGCCCTTTCGCGCGCCGCATCACTCCGCCAGCATGGCCGCATTAACCGGCGGTGGTTTGAAAGTGCGCCCGGGCGAGGTCAGTCTGGCGCATTTGGGCGTGCTGTTCCTTGATGAGCTCCCAGAGTTTCAGCGGCCCGTATTGGATTCGCTGCGGCAACCGCTGGAAACCGGCAGCGTAGATGTCGCCCGCGCCAATGCCCATGTCACTTTTCCTGCACGCGTTCAGTTGATTGCAGCGATGAACCCGTGCCGCTGCGGGCATTTGGGCGATCCGACTTTGGCTTGCAGCCGCGCCCCGCGCTGCGCTGCTGATTATCAAAGCAAAGTGTCAGGCCCCATGCTCGACCGGATTGATCTGCATGTTGAGGTAGAACCTGTGAGCGCCGCCGATCTCGCCATGCCAGCGAAAGCTGAACCAAGCGCAGCGGTTGCACAAAGGGTCAAGGCCGCTCGCGGTATACAAACCGCGCGGTCAAAGGAAACAGGCGCGCGCAGCAATGCAGAATTGAACGGCGAGGCACTGGAGACCTATGCGGGCCCCGACGCAGAAGGGCATGCGCTTCTGATGAGAGCAGCAGAAAAACTGCGCCTATCTGCGCGCGGCTACACCCGGCTATTGCGGGTTTCGCGCACAATCGCGGATTTGTCAGAATCCGACAAAGTGGGCCGTGTGCATATTGCCGAGGCGCTTAGCTATCGACGGCGGGCTCCAACGGCGTAATAATACGCTGATGTTTGATATAAATCCCGG
>CALFEA010000123.1 GCA_937950385.1 uncultured Altererythrobacter sp.
AGGCCGATCTGGATGATGAAATTGCCAAGCTGGAGCCCGGCGATGTTGCCGGTTATCACGACTTTCTCGACTATTCCGCAGGGGTCTATGAAGAAGGCTATGTGAAGCTGGGGCACAAGCCTTTCCTCGACTTCAAATCGATGCTGAAAGCCGCGCCAGCCCTTGCAAAAAAGCAGGCATGGCGCAGCGTCTATTCGATTATTTCATCCTATGTGAAAAACCCGAAATTGCGCGAGGCATTTAGTTTTCACACGCTGCTCGTCGGCGGCAATCCGTTTAAAACATCGGCGATTTACACGCTGATCCACAAGCTGGAAAAAGACGGCGGCGTATGGTGGACACGCGGCGGCACAAATCGATTGATCGCAGGAATGATCCGCCATTTTGAACGGCTGGGCGGCACAATCCGCGTTGGCGATCCGGTTGTGCAAGTGCACACGGTTGGCACTCAGGCGACCGAAGTTGAAACCAAAAGCGGCTTTAAACAGCGTTTTGATGCGGTCGCCTCCAATGCTGACATCATGCATTCCTACCGCGATCTTTTGTCCGAAACCAAGCGCGGCAAGGACCAAGCCAAAGCGATCAAAAAGAAGAAATTCAGCCCCTCGCTATTCGTGGTGCATTTTGGCCTCGATGGAACATGGCCCGGCATTGCGCATCACATGATCCTGTTTGGCCCGCGCTACAAGGGCCTGCTGGATGATATTTACGATCACGGCGTCTTGCCGCAGGATTTCTCGATCTATCTGCATCACCCCACCGTGACCGATCCCAGCATGGCGCCCAAGGGCAAAAGCACGTTTTATGCGCTGGTTCCGGTTGCCCATATGGGCAAGCTGGCGGTGGATTGGGATGAGGTCAAACCCATCTTAGAAAAGCGCATCTTGGATGAGATCGGCCGCCGCCTGATCCCCGATATTCACGACCGCATCGTCACCAAATTCAGCTATGCGCCCAAGGATTTCGGTACGGATTTGAACGCCCATTTGGGCAGCGCGTTTAGCCTAGAGCCGCTGCTGACCCAAAGCGCCTATTTCCGTGCGCACAACCGCGATGATGTGATCAGCAATTACTATCTGGTCGGCGCTGGCACGCATCCGGGCGCAGGCATTCCCGGCGTTGTCGGCAGCGCAAAAGCAACAGCGGGCTTGATGCTGCAAGATCTGCAGGTGAATTGAGAATGTATTTGCGGATCATTCTTTGCTCGTTCATTTTTGGCATGACTTCATGTTCTGAACGAGCTCCATCACAAGAAGCGACAAATTTGGCCCCTTCCGAACTTACACCAGTGGACCATCAACACGATTGGCACCTGATATCTCTTGAGGGAAACCCAGCCATATTGGGCGACACCGCGTACGCGGCGGTTCATGAGGACGAGCAAAGCAGCTATCCTAAGGTTTTGACTCGTGCGTATTCTAGCCAATCCACCGAAAGTACACATTACGCAGACGGAATCATGGCAATTGATTGCGTTCAATCGCGGTTAGCGCCTATCGATGCATTTTTCTCAGACGAAGATGGCGGCGAAGGGGAGCGCGTGACCAAAACTAAAATCAGGTTTGTCCCAGCAAAAATCTTGCATCCGACTACTCGCGACGCGATTTTCACGCATGCCTGCGGCAGCGAGTGGAGCTATGATTCTACCCCATGAAACGCATCGCTATCTATTGCGGCTCGGCCACACCCGAAGACGCGCGCTATATGCAGCTCGCCCGCGAAGTAGGTGTTGAGCTGGCGACGCGTGGCATCGGCGTCGTTTATGGCGGCGGGCGGCTCGGCCTGATGGGCGCGGTAGCCTCCGGCGCGTTGGACAAGGGTGGCGAGGTTATCGGCGTGATCCCCGAAGCCCTCGCAAATTCCGAAGTCGCCAATCATGATTGCACTGAGCTTCACACGGTCACGGGTATGCATCAACGAAAACAGATGTTCACCGACCTGTCCGATGGGTTCATCACATTACCCGGCGGTGTGGGCACAATGGACGAGCTTTGGGAAGCGATGAGTTGGGCACAATTGGGCTATCATTCCAAGCCTGTCGGCCTGCTCAACACCTTGGGTTTTTACGATGATCTGATTGCCTTTAACGCAAAGATGGCATCTGTCGGCTTTGTCCGGCCTGCGCACCAAACCATTCTTATTTCCGCTGAGACGATTTCTGAGCTATTAGAAGCCATGACCAATTATCAGCCGCACAAGCCGATTTTCAGCATGAGCGCGGACGATTTATAAGGGCGCACCAGTGAACACATTCGCTGGAAATCAGCCATACACCAACCCGACGACCAGCCTGATACGCCCGACTTTGCGCGAGGCTGGCGGAGGCCGCAACCGCGAGAATTTGGTTGAGCGCAGCTGGCAGATCATTGCTGCTGGCTCCAAAAGCTTTGCGGCCGCCTCCATGCTGTTCGACCTCACCACGCGCGAGCAGGTTTGGATGCTCTACGCATGGTGCCGCCGCTGCGATGATCTTATTGACGGACAGGAATTGGGCGGCGCGCTCGACAGGCAGGCGGGCCTTGCTGACCGCGTGCGGATTTTGCGTGTGCTGACCAGAGCAGCCCTCAACCGTCAACCCACAGCCGAAGTCGCTTTTGATGCCTACGGACAGGTCTCCAGCGAAGTCGGCCTCACGATCGAAGATGCCGAAGAAGTCATCGCCGGATTTGAGCTGGACGAAAAAGATTGGCGCCCCCGCACCGAGGACGACATGCTGCGCTATTGCTATTATGTCGCAGGCGCCGTTGGCCTGATGATGGGCATTGTGATGGGCGTTGACCGCAAGGATGATGAAACGCTCGATCAAGCCGTAGACCTCGGCATTGCGTTTCAGCTGGCCAATATTGCCCGCGATATCCTTGAAGATGATGCAGCGGGCCGATGCTATCTGCCGCTCGATTGGTTGGTGGAGCAAGATATTGAGCCGGGCCAACACACCAAGCCGCATCACCGCGAGGAGCTCGCGGAAATGGCGGACCGGCTGATCACTTTGATGGAACGCCACCAGGAACATGCGCGCCTCGGTATTGCCAAGCTGAAGTTTCGCCAGCGCTGGGCGATTTTGGCCGCTTTGCGCATCTATGGCGATATTGGTTTGAAAGTGCGCGCGGCCGGCACGGAGGCGTGGAATGGCCGGATCACCACCAGCGGGTGGGAGAAGCTGCGCCATGTTGCAGGAGCGTTTCGCGATGCGCTGGACAATTGGCCGCCGCCCGCCCCATCTGGCCCGCGCTGGACCCGCGCCAAATTGAAGGAAAGCAACAGCGATTGAGGCGCTTGCCCGCCGGTGCTTAACCGCCTAATCCAGAGCTCATGATTACGAAATTACTTATTGCCAATAGAGGCGAGATCGCCTGCCGGATCATGCGCACTGCGCGCGAAATGGGCGTGGCCACCGTTGCGGTTTATTCCGATGCCGATGCCAAAGCTCTGCATGTGCGAAGCGCGGATGAGGCTGTGCATATTGGCCCCTCCCCTGCTGCGGAAAGCTATCTTGTTGGCGCAAAGATAATCGCGGCGGCCAAGCAAACGGGCGCTGAGGCGATCCACCCCGGATATGGCTTCTTGAGCGAGAATGCCGATTTTGCGCAAAGCGTAATTGATGCAGGACTCATTTGGGTCGGACCAAAGCCGGACAGCATCCGCGCCATGGGCCTAAAAGATGCGGCCAAAACGCTGATGATGGAGGCGGGCGTGCCGGTCACTCCGGGCTATTTGGGCGAAGATCAATCGGTGAAGCGCCTTGCGAAAGAGGCAGGCGCGATTGGCTATCCCGTTCTAATCAAAGCGGTCGCAGGCGGCGGCGGCAAGGGTATGCGCAAGGTCGACGCGCCGGAGAATTTCGCTGCCGATCTGGAAAGCTGCCAGCGCGAGGCCAAGGCGTCTTTCGGCAATGATGAGGTTTTGCTGGAGAAGTGGATCACCTCGCCCCGTCATATCGAGGTGCAAGTGTTTGGCGACGCCCATGGCAATGTCGTCCATTTGTTTGAACGCGATTGCTCGCTGCAACGCCGCCACCAAAAGGTGATCGAAGAAGCCCCCGCCCCCGGCATGGATGAGGCAACCCGCGAAGAGATTTGCGCCGCCGCCGTGCGCGCTGCGAAAGCGGTGGACTATGAAGGCGCAGGCACGATTGAGTTTATCGCCGATGCCAGCGAAGGGCTTCGCGCGGACCGCATTTTCTTTATGGAGATGAACACGCGGCTTCAGGTGGAGCATCCGGTGACCGAAGAAATCACCGGGGTGGACTTGGTGGAATGGCAGCTGCGCGTGGCGAGCGGCGAGCCGATCCCGCTGAAGCAGGAAGAGCTGAGCATCAACGGCCACGCTATCGAAGCGCGGCTCTATGCCGAAGACCCCGCGAAAGGGTTTTTGCCGAGTATCGGCGGGCTATATAATCTGACCTTCCCTGATGATTGCAGGGTCGATACTGGTGTAGAAGAAGATGACGAGGTGTCTCCTCACTACGATCCAATGATCGCCAAATTTATCTGTCATGCAGCTTCGCGCCAAGTGACTATACGCCAGCTCTCCAACGCATGTGGAGGCTTCGAAGTTCAGCCCGTAAGAACCAATGCTTGGTTCTTAAAGCGACTCCTAGACGATCACGATTTTCTAATTGGCGACGTTACGACGAGCCTGATTGAGCAGAAGATCGTCACCCTAACTGACAAACCAATTCCAAGCGAGATGGTCCTACAAGTTGCTGCAACCGGCTTAGCAAACACATCCTTTATTAGGGGTTCCAGAGGTGAGGTTGGCTTTGAGATAGGTCGCGGACTTCGCGGGTTCCGATTAAATGCAGACGAGGAAACCCAGCACAGATTGGTGGTGAATGGAGAAATCAACGTCGTCCAAGTTTCCATGGAAGACTATGAGCTGGTCTCCGAAAGTTGGAGAAGGCCCACTCAACTGTATGGCGACAATGGCATCACTGCATTTGAGCACGGCGCGATGTTCGATATTTCTTTCCCAGAATCTCGCGGCACAGGCCACGCCTCCGCAGCCGACGGAGCAATCCTCGCCCCGATGCCGGGCAAGGTCATCGCGGTTGATGTGACCGAAGGCCAAACAGTCAAGTCGGGCGACCGCCTAATGGTATTGGAAGCGATGAAGATGGAGCATGCGCTCACCGCACCCTTCGATGGAACGGTCGCGGATCTTTCCGCTATTCAGGACGGGCAAGTGCAGGTCGAAGCTGTGCTCTGCGTTGTGGAGCCAGTGTCAGAATAATCAATTTCGTCACCCTGAACTTGTTTCAGGGTCTATTTCGCCCCATGCACCTTTGCACGAAATTGAAGAATGGATGCTGAAACGAGTTCAGCATGACGGGAGTGAATGTTGACCTGGGCCAAAGAACTCGAAGAGCTGCGCCATCGCGAGCAGCTCGCTGAACAAATGGGCGGGCCAGACAAGCTCGCGCGCCAACATGGCCGCGGCAAAATGGATGCCCGCGCGCGTTTGGCAGCGATTTGCGACCCCGGCTCTTTCCGCGAAATTGGCAAGATTGCGGGCAAAGGAGAATATGACGAAAACGGCGATCTGATCGGCGTCACCCCTGCCCCATTTCTATTCGGCAAAGCCATGGTAGAGGGCCGTCCGGTCGTCGCCACAGCCGATGATTTCACCATTCGCGGCGGCGCAGCGGATGCCGGGATCAAGCGTAAGATGGTGCAGGCCGAAATGATGGCGCATCAGATGAAGCTGCCGATGATCCGCATGATTGACGGCACGGGCGGCGGCGGTTCTGTCAAAACGCTTGAGCAAATCGGCGCGACCTACATTCCCGCCGTGCCCGGCTGGGGCGATGTGGTCAAAAACCTCGACACAGTGCCCGTTGTCGCGCTCGCGCTGGGCCCAACCGCTGGGCTCGGTGCAGCGCGCACGGTTGCCAGCCATTATTCGATCATGGTGCGCGGGCTCTCGCAATTGTTCGCCGCTGGCCCCGCCGTGGTCGACGCGATGGGAGAGGATTACGAAGGTTCCAAAGACCCGCAAGCCGCAAAAGAAGAATTGGGCGGCGCAGACATTCACACGCGCAATGGCGTGGTCGATGATGAAGTTGGATCAGAGGCAGAAGCCTTCGCACGTGCGCGCCATTTCCTTAGC
>CALFEA010000124.1 GCA_937950385.1 uncultured Altererythrobacter sp.
GCTACGGCTTCCTTTCGGAAAATGCGCAATTTGCTGAGATTGTTGAAGCGCATGGGATAAAGTGGATCGGGCCAAAGCCTGAGCATATTCACACCATGGGCGACAAAGTTGCAGCTAAGAAAACCGCTGGCGAGCTTGGTTTGCCTTTGGTTCCCGGCTCCGCAGGCGCTGTCTCTGATCCTGAAGAAGGCAAGAAAATCGCCGCAGAAGTCGGCTATCCCGTCATCATCAAGGCGGCCAGCGGCGGCGGCGGACGCGGTATGAAAGTCTGCGAAAGCGAAGACCAATTAGAAACTCTCATGAGCCAAGCAGGCAGCGAGGCAGCAGCCGCTTTCGGCGATGCGACGGTCTATATTGAGAAATATCTCGGCAATCCGCGCCACATCGAATTTCAAGTCTTCGGCGATGGCAAAGGCAATGCAATCCATTTGGGCGAGCGCGATTGTTCGCTGCAACGCCGCCACCAAAAAGTATTGGAAGAGGCCCCCTCCCCAATCATTTCCGATGAAGAGCGCGCGCGCATGGGCGAGGTTTGCTCCAAAGCTATGCGCGACATGAGTTACCGCGGCGCAGGAACAATCGAATTCCTGTGGGAAGATGGCGAGTTTTACTTCATCGAAATGAACACCCGCCTGCAGGTTGAGCATCCAGTAACAGAAGCGATCACCGGCGTTGATCTGGTGCGCGAGCAAATCCGTGTTGCAGACGGTCTGCCGCTGTCAGTATCGCAGGATGAGCTTGAATTTAACGGCCATGCGATTGAATGCCGGATCAATGCAGAACACCCCTTCACTTTCGCGCCTTCGCCCGGTGAAGTCACCTATTATCACCCGGCTGGCGGTATGCATGTGCGGGTCGATAGCGGACTGTACGCAGGCTATAAAATCCCGCCTTATTACGATAGCATGATCGCCAAATTGATCGTCTATGGCCGCAATCGCGAAGGCTGCATCATGCGCCTGAAACGCGCGCTGGAAGAGATGGTTGTCGAGGGGCCCGTCACCAATATTCCGCTCCACCAAGAATTGCTAAAGCAAGATGATATCTTGAACGGCGATTATTCGATCAAATGGCTGGAGGAATGGCTGGAAAAGCGGGAAGGTTGAGGCAAGCTTCAAAGTCGAAATGCCTGACTTCCAGCGGCGCAATCAATTTTGCGTCAGGATGGCGCGGGTTCATCATGATAACCGAAGCCTCTGGCAAAACAGCGGATTGAACCCGGGCTAGCAAAGTACGACCAGAAAGAAGCCAATCGTCGCCAATTCGGCGTTTTTCGTTGGCATCCTCAACAAATGGAAGGTCCTCAGGGACTATATCTGTCTCCGTCCAACCGAGGCAGTAGTCATGATCGATCCCTTTAAGATCGCGCGGCAAATATCGCATAACCACCAGAACGGCCAAACCGGGCTCAGAAGCAAAGCTAACAACTGGGGCACCTGGTGAAGTCCAACGCCCGCCGATCGCTTGCTGCCCTGTGCCATCAAGCTCCAAAAAAGGTTGGCGAACCAGACGCCAAAGCTTCATTGCAAGTATCCCACTGAGAAATCGAAACGCAGGCCACAAACTCCAGAACTAAATCGGCACGCCCGGCTCATGTTTCGCGGTGCGGATCGTCAGCGAAGTTTTCACGCTCGCGACATTAGGCGCCGGGGTTAATTTGCTGGTCAGAAATTCCTGAAAGCTCTGCAAATCACGGCTGACAATCTTCAAAATAAAATCGATCTCGCCGTTGAGCATATGCACCTCGCGCACTTCGTTTAGCTCAGCCATGTGATCCTCAAATTCGCGCAATGCGCTTTCGGCTTGGGATTTCAGGCTGACCATGGCGAAAACGGTAATAGCAAAACCGAGGCTGGAGGCATCCAGATCGGCGTGATAGCCGCGGATAACACCCGCCTCTTCTAGGCCGCGCACACGGCGCAAACACGGCGGCGCAGTTAAGCCGACGCGCTGGGCCAGCTCCACATTGGTGACGCGCCCCTCTGCTTGCAATTCAGAAAGCAAGCGCCGGTCGATATCATCCAGATTAGCCATATTTTTCCGTCATCCCTCTTTCACGTTCAATGAAGCGGCCCATTTTAACCGATCAACAAAGCCCGCCGTCATTTTCAATGCCTTGCTGAGCAATGAACCCTCACATTTGCCATGTCCACGCTAATATTATTAGTCTGCCAGCAATTGTCCCGCTTTGCAACGCAAGCATAAGCACTGCTTCGAAAAGAGCGCTATGATGATAGGCCAATGTGTCGGCAATATTGCGCGGCGAAATTGCATGCATGCCCAAAGGATTAAAGCCGCCCCAATGTTTTTTGATGACCGCCTTGCTACAGTGCTGCGCCACCGCGCGGATGGCGAAGCGGCTGCGCGCACGCAGTTTCGGCAATTGCTCGATCTGCTGGGCAACCGTCCGCATGGCTCTGGCGGCGATGAAAGCCTGCTGGCGGCGGCTTGGTTACGGCTGAGCGCATTGGGTGAGATTATCCCAGCAAACGACCGCGCCGGGATTGTTCAAGAAACCGGTTGGCGCTTCCGCAATCCAGAACTGGCTGCGCATTTGGCCGAGGATGAGCCGGCCGTAGCCTCTGCGGCGATTGCTCGTGCAGATTTAACCGAGGATGATTGGACTGCGCTGATCCCGCGCCTGCCAATCCGAGCACGCGGGTTTCTGCGCCGTCGCCAAGAGCTACCAAGCGGCGCCGAGGCCTTGCTAGAACAATTGGGCGTAGCAGACAGGGGCCTGCCAGTTCCCGAAGCCCGTCTTGATGCAAGCAATGAGGCCATAGGCGGCGTATTTTTCAATGATGAGCAAGAGCTAGTATCCGATAGGGATACAAAAGCGCTGAGTGTTTCTGAACCAAATCTAGAGGAGGTCGACCCCCCTCTTGGTGACTTTACTCCTGAAGAGGTACCGGACTCACCCATTGAGAAAGCTCCCTCAGCACCGAGCGCTCCAAACCGCATATCGCCTAGCGAAATTGAAAAGTCCGAAATCGCCGAGCTAGTCGAACGCATTGCGCAATTCCGCAAGGATCGCGTTCCCTCCTCGGCGTCTGGCGAAAGTTCACCGCGCCTGCCGCTTGACGAAAATCTCGGTGAGCGCGGCCAGCGAGCGTCCGTCTTCGGCTTTTCCGCCGATACGCGGGGACGAATTGATTGGGCAGAGCAGGAAGTTGCTCCGATGGTTATTGGCAAGCGCTTGACCGAGCCGCGTCAAATTGGCTCGGTCGTTGCACCCAACGCTATCACTCGTGCCTTTGCAGGACATCAACCAATCAGAAGCGAGATGCTTACCTTCGATGGCGCGCCTGCTATTGCCGGTGATTGGGTGGTCGACGCCCAACCCCGTTTTGAACCCGCCACCGGGCGCTTTGAAGGCTATCTTGGACGGATGCGGCGCCCTCTATTTGCTGCCCATAACACTGCCTCCGCCGAAGCTGACCGCATCCGGCAATTGCTGCATGAATTGCGCACGCCAGTAAATGCGCTGCAAGGTTTTGCAGAAATCATCCAGCAGCAATTGTTTGGCCCCGCGCCCAATGAATACCGCGCTCTGGCTGCCAATATTGCGAGCGATTCAGCACGCATTCTCGCCGGTTTTGACGAGCTGGAACGGCTGGCCCGTTTGGAAAGCGGAGTTATGGCCTTGCCAGAAGGCTCCAGCGACATCGGCAGCATCATTCAGCATATGACCGCGCAATTGCAACCCGTGCTTGCGCCCCGGATGGCGGGCTTTGTGTTGGATCAAGAGAGCACAGAACCACTATTCGTTGGTATCGATCACGATGACGCTGAGGCAATGATCTGGCGCATTATGGGCACTTTGGCGGGATGCTGCGCTGCATCGGAGAATTTGCAGCTAAGCATTAAGGTGCGAGCCAAAAAGGCTAGCATTCAGTGGTATCTGCCGGCGCAGCTGGAAGCAGAAGACAAGCCATTTGCTGCAGATATCAACTCATCAACAGATGGCCTATCTGCAGGGCTGTTTGGCGCAGGATTCAGTCTCAGACTGGCGCGAGCAGAAGCGCGATCTGCAGGCGGCGAGTTGAGCATCGATGAGGCTCGATTAACATTGACCCTTCCCATCTTGCCCCCTGCCTTGACCGAAGCCGATAGCGGCCCTAGCTCTGATCAGGCTCAAAAAGCAGCGGATGACAGCCAAACCAAAGGCTGATGACACAGCAAGCTTGGCTGAGCGGGGGTAATTTAAGCCGGGGTAAACAGCGATCACTAGTGCATCCATGCTCGATCCGCCCGCTGCGGGGCTGGAGGCTCAATTCGCAGCCGGTTTTGGCCAGCGCGTTTTGCTGACCGTCGATACCGAGGAAGAATTTGATTGGAACGCGCCGTTTAGCTCTGCTGATCACGGATTTAAGCATGTGCCTGCGATTGCGCGGTTTCAAAACTTTTGCGAAACGCTTGGTGTCATACCGCTTTATTTGGTTGATTGGCCAATAGTGCAATGCGACGAGGCGACCGCTCTGCTTGACGATGCCTTGAAGCGCGGAAAAGCGGAAATCGGCCTGCAATTGCACCCTTGGGTGAACCCGCCGCATGATGAAGAGGTGACAACAGCCAACTCCTTCGCAGGCAATTTGCCGCCTGAATTGGAGAAAGCGAAATTTGAGACGCTCGCCAAAGCAATAGAACAGCGGTTTGGCTCTGCTCCGCTGATTTACCGCGCAGGGCGGTATGGCCTGGGCCAGCATTCAGCCGATCTAATCAAAAGCAACGGTTTCGCAATTGATACCTCTGTCCGCTCCAATTATGACTACAGCGATAGACACGGGCCAGACTATTCGCGCCACCCGCTCACACCCTATTGGACCGATGCGTCGCGCGATCTACTCGAATTGCCGCTGACGACCGTATTTTGGGGAATGTTGCGCAAACAGGGGCGTATGTTTGCGCCATTGCTGAAGAAAGTGCCGCAACTGGCCGGACTATTGGCGCGCATCAAAATGCTAGAGAAAATTCCGCTCACTCCTGAAGGCGTGACCTTGGACGAAGGCCTGCGCGGGGCAGATATGGCGATAGATGATGGATTGCCGCTGATCGTGCTCTCGCTCCACAGCCCCTCGCTAGCTCCAGGGTTTACGCCATATGTTCACAATGAGAGCGATCTCGACGCTCTTTATGAGTGGCTTCGGGTCATGATCACCTATTTCGATCAACAGGGCGTAAAACTCACAAGTGTGGCGGAAATTATGCGTTCTATTGTGAGATAGTCGAAATTTTGCTGCGACTACCGCTTGTAACAAGATTAAAGGCGCTGTAGGGGCCTCTTCGCATCGCGCGATAATGGTCTGGGCCTGTAGCTCAGTTGGTTAGAGCTGGCCGCTCATAACGGCTAGGTCGCGGGTTCGAGTCCTGCCGGGCCCACCACCGCGATTATGTGATGCATGCGAGTCCTTCTTTCTGGGAGGTCACGCTGAAAATCGGTCGGGGAGTGGCGCAGCCTGGTAGCGCACCTGTTTTGGGTACAGGGGGTCGCAAGTTCGAATCTTGTCTCCCCGACCATTTTTCACAAATCACTAGACATTTTGATAGTGAAGAGAGCCGCATCGACTGCTTGCGTTGCTCCAAATAGCCCCCTGCGGTAAAGACTTGTAAAATCCGACCATTCAAAAGCCGCAGAGACTGGTTACAAAACGGCTAAGATGTAAAGAAGGCTTATAAATCGAAGTTTCAAGGGATCGGGAAAATCATGCGAGTAGCAATCTCTGACGATGAACAGGAAATTCTTGATCAGGTGGAGGCCATTGTCTCCGCTGCTGGCCATGAGGTCTCTTGCTATCGCAATGGGCTCGACATCCAGAACGCGTTGAAACGCGAAACTTTTGACGTTGTTATGCTAGATTGGAACATGCCTGGACGGACCGGTATCGAAGTTCTGGAATGGGCTGTGGACAACATCCCCTCATGCCCACCCTTCATTTTGTTGACCAGCCGGCCGGACAAAACCGATATCGTTCGTGGTCTTGAGGCCGGCGCTATCGACTATATTGTTAAACCGGAATCCGACGAAGTAATCCGCGCCCGGGTCGAGGCAGCTGGACGGCGTAATGCAGCTGAGAGCCAGTCACGTCATGTGAATTTTGGCCCATATACTCTTGATCGGATGGAGAAATCGATTTCGGTTAATGAGGTTGAGGCCAAGGTGACAGCCAAAGAATTCGACCTCATCGACTTGTTTTTCCAAAATTTGCACCGCCCTTTATCACGCGGCTACCTTTTCTCACGTGTCTGGGGCGGCAATGCCGAAATGGAGACCCGTACAATCGACGTACATATCTCCCGCTTGCGCGCCAAACTTGACCTCAATCCTGAAAATGGCTTTGTTATTCGAACAGTTTTCGGTTTCGGATATCGTATGGATGAGTATATCGATGAGGAAGACGATATGCCAATCAGCTAGGGGATTATCATGAGCAGTGCCAAATGGGCCTCTCCGCGTTGGAGAACCGCATTGCTGGCACTCGCCTCAACCCCAATAATGGCTGGATGCGTCGCGTATTCTGAACCCACCATTCAAGACAGTGTCGGTAACGCCGCCGGATTGCGTGAAGTCGCGATCCTCGCAAGTGAAGAAGACGCAGGTTTACGAATTGCCTTTCGCGAACAATTGCAATTGGCCTTCCGTGCCCGCGGCGTTCCCTCAAATGATGCTGCAGACGTAGTCGGAGATTTTGCTATCTCCACAATGAATAAGGATATGTCGCTTGCTACGACCCGCTCCGCCACTGAGACCGGTGTCGCGGTGCAATCCGAGCCGCTTAAAGGTAAGCTGCTCGATGGCTGCAAAGAATTGCGTTACAGAGCAACCTTAGTGCTTTTTGACCGAAGAACAGGCGAACGAATCCACCGCGCTGAAGGCGAAAGCCAAGCGTGTGAAGGTGACCCCGGCCTGTTTGATCGCATGGCAGACATGCTTGTTCGCGACGCTCTGCTCGTGCCCCAATAAATTGGCCCCGAGGAAAGCGCAGCGCCGCCTCTTGCTAGCCTGCTTGCGAAATTGGTAGCTCAATCTCGATCCGAGTGCCCTTATTGGCAGCAGAGCGGACAGCTATCACTCCGCCATGCTCATCTACCGCCCTTTTGACATAAGCGAGCCCTAAGCCCGCGCTAGGCCCTGCTTTGCTGTCATGTGCCCCAAACCTAGCAAAAGGCTCTGATTGGCGCTCTGTGGGCATTCCTGGGCCCTCATCCTCCAATGTAAGCGACAAGCGATCATTCGCCGCCTCCGCGAGACAAACGGAGATGCGAGACGAGTTTGGAGAAAATTTGAGAGCATTGCTGAGCAAATTGTCGACTACGCGTGAAATCGCTGAGGCATCCACCTCGCAAAAAATTGGATCCTCAGGAACCTCGCAGTCGATCCGGATGCTTTTACGCTTGGCAATTGCATAGGCACGGTCCGCCGCTTCATAGACCAAAGCCCCCATTTCAGTGTCTTCAGCTCGAATACCTTCATTCTCTAATCGTGCAATTTGGACAAAATTTTCAGCCAATGTCAGTGTTCTACGCGCTTGTTCTGTTATTCTATCGAGGCGATCACTATGATCCAATGCCTTACCCGCTTTGCCAGCAAGGCCAATAATTGCCACCTGCGGGGAGCGCATATCATGGGAGAGAAACTCGAGCGTTTCGCGGCGTTGCTGCTCGCCTTGTTTGATCGCCGTGATATCGCGCAATGCAACGATCTCGCTGCCTAAGGCCGCATCAAGCGGGGCGGATGCCAGCAGAAATGTTCGCTCGCGCGGCAGGATTACTTCGCTTGCTTGGGTATCGATATTCCCGCCTAGCTGGGCGACCAACTCGTTCAAAGTCAGCTCGCTATCAAACGTGTCTTTCAAGAATATTTCCTGCGCGGTCGCATTGAACAAAGCGAGACGTCCCTGCCCATCAAACACCATCATCGGATCTGGCGAGGCATCCACAACGTCTTGAATAAAGCTAAGTCTTTCCCGCACTTCGCCGGTGAGCCCGCGAAGGCTAGCAACTTGGCGCTGAACCACATCAAAGCCTGCTGAAGATTGCCCAAACGCAGCTAACCAGCCCGGTTTCGCTTTCGTTTGATCTTTATCTAGCTGACTGTCCTGAAGGCCACTTGCGCGCAAAGCCTCCACTTCCCGGTCGAGAAACCGGCTCACCGTGGATAGGCGGCGCCAGCCCCATAAGGGGTATGCGATTAAGATCGCAGCGAAAGCCGGTGCGATCGGCAGCCATGTTTTCAGCAATATAACGCTTGCCAGCGCCAAAACCACCAATGCGGTGATCAGCAAGAGAGAATAGCGCAAAGCTTCAGCCGGAGGCCTCAACCAATAAACAAGGAACAAAGAGACAATCGCCGCAAGGTGAAATGCAATAATGCCCCAAGCGGGTAGCGAGGACAAAGTTCGCCCTGAAATGACAGAATCCAGCGCATTGGCTTGAATTTCGACCCCGCTCATAATTCTGCCCGCATAGGTAGGAACCGCATAGCGATCCCCTAAGCCTTGAGCCGTTGCGCCAATAAGCACGATTTTGTCTTTGAAATACTCCTGCGGCGCCGCGCGGTCCATCACGTCAAAAGCGGAATAGGTGCGATAGCCGCCGGGCAGTTCATATTGGATGATTGGAAGTGTATCTGCTTTGGTCAAATCCTGAGCCACCTCGCGCCCAGCAATTTCCGAAAGCTTTAAGATCAAATGCTCATACTCACCTTCAGATGATTGGTAAGTAGGTGAAAATCTGCGCACAATACCATCCCTTTCAGGAAATATCGAAACATGACCAAGGCCAGATGCAGCTTCAGCAATGCTGGGCACCGGAAGAGCGACAGCACTGCCCTCACCCCCATCATCCCTATCAAAAAATGTATGCGGAACAATCACATTACCAGCGCTCTTGATCGATTTTGCTAACGCATTATCAGCGGCTTGTTCGGTTTCTTCTAGAAACAGGATATCGACCGCAATTGCAGCTGGCTCCAGCTCTGCAAGGCGATCGATCAATTCAGCATGGCGGGTCCGATCCCAAGGCCAATTGCCGACCTGAACAAGACTGGTATCGTCAATCGCAACTATGACAATGTCTTTGCTGCCCTCGCCTGCATTAATCGAACTGGCAAAGTCGAGCAAAGTGAGATCGAGGCGTTCGCCCCATCCGCGATTGCCAGCAATCACAACGAAAACAATGGCCGCCAGCAGTAAGGCGAACCATTCTGTAAAAAGACGCGATTTACTCATGCCCTGGTTTTATATCCACCTTTTCGCTGGCTCACTCGGTCACTTTGAGTTCCTGAACCGGGCCCCAAACCTTTACGGCCTCGCCTTCGTCAATTTGGAAATTACCCACCCGCCAACGATAATCGCCCTTAGGGAGATTGCTAACAAATATGTCATTTTGTGTCAGGCCGGCTTCATCAACTATAAGTGTGTCGCGGTTGCCTTTCTCCCAAATCTGAAAGGCTGTGTAAGAGGTACCATCACCCTCAGCCAGCCAAGCGAATTTAAACGCATCGGCAAATTCCGACTTTTCTGCCTCTGCAGACACTCCCAAGCGTTTGCGCCGGAAACTCCTAACTTCCGAAAGCCCTTCAAGCCCGCTTTCCGCAATAGCACGCGCACGCACATGATAACGTCCATCATCAAGCGACGCGAAGGTGACCGATCCATCTTTAGAAACAACTTCACTAACAATTTCTAAGAACCCAACATCTCTAGATATTTGCGTCCGGTACCCCTCTGCACCGGCGATTGGTTGGATAGCAAAAGTCAACTCTTCTTCGGTCTGCAACTTGCCAGGCGCCACGATAGTGGGAGCAGGCAGCAGCGC
>CALFEA010000125.1 GCA_937950385.1 uncultured Altererythrobacter sp.
TTTGGGTCATAGCATAAAATGCCCCGACGCGGTCGCGGTAGACGCCAAAGTTCTTGTCGCAGCTATAGGCGACAAACGCCTCTGGCACGGCGTCGATCACGGCGCGCAGGCCGTATGCGTCCTCTTCCATGCCATCACCGAGCCCTTGGTAAGCGCAATCGATAATGGGGAAGCACTCGCTGCTGGCCAAGGCCGCTGCAATCGCATCCCACTGATCGTTGGAATAATCGATACCGGTAGGGTTATGGCATGATGCATGGAGCAAAATCGCCTCGCCCGCGCCAGCCTTAGCAATAATGTCGAGCACCACATCGACATTTGCTGAGCCATCCGCATGTGCGTGAGCAAAGCCGGCCATTTCGAGCCCGATATCACCAAGAATTTGCGCGTGGTTGGGCCAGCTTGGCGTACCGATGTGGAGCTTTGTCACGCCAGCCTTTTGCACCAAGGCCACAGCCAGCCGGACAGCGCCCGTGCCGCCCGGTGTCTGCATGCCGGTTATCCGTCCGCCGCGAGAAGGATTGCTGCCAAAAATATGCGGCATCAACGCATTGACGAAGCCCATATCGCCCTCAGGGCCCAAATAAGCCTTGGTATCCTGCGTATCGACAAGGATCTGCTCTGCGCGTTTCATCGCGGCAAAGACCGGCGTGTCGCCCTCATTCGTACGGTAGACACCGACTCCAAGGTCGACCTTGTCTTGGCGGTCATCCGCGCCGTAAAGTTTGATCAGCGCCAGCAGCGCATCGGGTGATTGGGGTTGTAGTTTTTCAAGCATGTTTGCCTCATGCCTCCATGAGCAAAGAGCCGCAACAGGGTTTTTCCTGTAGCGGCTCTTAAGCGACCCTTTTGAAGGGCTTTTGTCTGTGTTTTGGGCGTTAGAACGGCAACCATTTCTGTTTCTTGCTAAACTTCATATAGCCAGCATTGACGCCCAGCCTCAGTCCAGCGCCGACGCGCACAGGGATCATTACAATATCGCCGCGCCGCACATAGCTGGCATGGAGACCGCCAACCAAATAGGCTTGGCCTTCACCGGCCGGAAAACGTTTGTAGAGGTCTTCGGTATCAAACAAATTATAAACCAGGACAAAGGTGTTACCGGCATTTGCACCTGCATCGAAACCAATTGAGGGCCCGGTCCAGTAAACTTTGCGCTCGCCTTCAATTTTGTGATGCAATTTGCCCGAGCCATAGCGCGCGCCAACAATAAATGCGCCGCCAGCCTCGCGGCCCACGATGTAGGCATTGGGCTCGCCCTGATCTTTGAGCAGGCCTTGGATCATTTTGGCGACGCCCTCTGCACCCTTGCCAAAGACGCCTTCAGCCGCGCCGATCAAATCATCTTCGCCATATGTGGCAGAATTGGCCACGGTGGTTTCAGCAGCGGGCGGAACGCTGTTGTCCATACCTGCAGCCGCCTCGCCAGCAGCATTGGGTGCATCTTGATAAGTGACCATCGCCTCTTCAAACGGGTCATTTGCCTGCGAGACCGCATCATTGGCAACGCCTTGGGCATTGTCGGCGGTTTGCGAGACAGCCGTTTCAGCGGCATTTGCGCCCTCTGCCAAATCGGCATCAATTGCGCCGGTAAAGGCAGCATCAGGGTCAAAGCTTTCCACTTGCGCCGCGGCGGGCGCAGCAAAAGCGAAGGCAGCAGCGGCCAAGAGGCCGACAGCAGGTTTCAATTGGGACAATATTTTTTTCATAACCCGAACTTTCTGCCATTAAACAGATTACTATATGGTAAACGCTTTCCTAAGATCAGCTTCATTCACGGGCGATGCAATGCCTCAGCGGCAGAAGGAATCGAAAACGGGCTAAGGCGAGTCGAAAGCCCTCATTTCGGCTTTGCGGAAAGTTTGTTCGATTTTTTGCGCGAAGGAACTTGCCGCGTTAACCTGTCAGCCTTATAGCGCGCTTTCTTGATCCAGCAGGCCGCCCCTCAAATAAGGGCGCTGATGTGTCAAAGGTTCGGAGACGTGGGTGAGTGGCTGAAACCAGTTCCCTGCTAAGGAACCATACCTATAGCGGGTATCGAGGGTTCGAATCCCTCCGTCTCCGCCATACCTTTGTTCGTCTACCGCTTCGCTACTTGAAGCGTTTTTGTTCGCCTAGCGCTTCGATGTGCGGCTCAGCATAAAGACCGGGATCAGGCCGACCGCGAGTATTAGCAGCGCCGCCGTGGATGCTTCGGCCAGCCGTTCATCGCTCGCCAACCGGTAAACCCGCGTTGCCAATGTCTCCAGATTAAATGGGCGCAGGATCAGCGTTGCGGGCAATTCGCGCAAGGTATCGATAAATACTAGGGCCGCACCTGCTGCAATGCTGAACCGCAATTGCGGCAAGTGGATTTGCGCCATGACGCGGCCCGGCCCCGCGCCCAATGACCGTGCAGCAGCATCCACTTGGCGCGGCAATTTGCCCATGCCAGCGCTCACCGAATTAAACGCCACGGTTAAGAACCGAACGACCAGCGCATAGATCAAGATTATGCTCGTGCCCGCTAAGACCAATCCGCCGCCCCAGCCGAATGTATCGCGCGCAAACCGGGTCAGCGACTGGTCAAAAACACCGATCGGCGCCAGCAATCCCACCGCCAGCAAGGCGCCGGGCAAAGCATATCCCAATGTCGACAAGCGTACTGCGGCATGTGCACTGCGGCTGACAGATTGGCGCTGCGCATAGGCGAGCAGGAGCGCGGCAAAGGCAGCGATAATCGAAGTAATCGCGGCAAGTTTTAGACTGTCTGCGGTGTAGCTCCACAAATCGCCTGCGCTTTGCAAGCCGGCCTGATCCATCGCATGGCCCAGCAATATTGCCACCGGCAGGGCAAATCCGAGCAATACAGGCAGCGCGCAAATAATACTCGCCGCAATTGCCTGCCCGCCCGAAAGCTCAATCAGCGCAGTGTCATCGGCAATGGCATCCTTGGCATCGACTTGCCCGCGTCTGCTGGATGCTTCCAAAGCGACCAAAACAATCACGAAAACAAGCATCACGCCCGCCAGTTTCAGCGCGGCGGCCTTGTCACCCATCGCCAGCCAACTGCGGAAGATGCCCGTGCTGAATGTGGGTACGCCGAAATATTCTGCGACGCCAAAATCCGCCAATGTCTCCATCAGAACCAGCGCCAATCCGCCAGCGATTGCAGGCCGCGCACCGGGCAACGCCACCCGCCAAAAGGCTCGGCTTGGGGTAAGGCCCAAGGTCCGCGCCGCGCGAAATTGGCTCATGCTTTGCGCGGCAAAGGCTGTGCGGCTGAGCAGATAGACATACGGGTAAAGCACAAGGGACAGCACCAATGCAGCGCCTGGCAATGACCGAATTGCGGGAAAGTCATAATCCCCCGCACCCCAGCCAAAAACACTGCGCAAAGTGCTTTGCACTGGCCCTGAAAAGTCGAGCAAATCAGCATAGATATAGGCCGCGATATAAGCCGGCACGGCCAGCGGCAAAACCAGCGCCCAAGCCAATATGCTGCGCCCAGGAAAGCGCGCGGCGCTAACTAGCCATGCAGTCGCAATGCCCATCAATGCGGTCAATGCGCCGGTCATCAGCATCAAAGCGCCGGTGTTGATCACATATTTCGGCAGTAAAGTGGTGGAGATATCGCCCCATGCCGCCAATCCCCCTGCAGGCAGCGCCCATAAGATCGCGGCCAAAGGAACCAATGCCAGCGCCGCGATCACATAAGCTGCACCGCTCCAAATACCGCCACTTATTGCGCTAGCTGCGCTAGTTCGCCTAAAGCGCATCAGCACGGCACCGCGCCTGCAACAATGCGCCGAACGAGCAGGACAAACATGTGAACCTCGAATTTCAAAATATCGGCCATCATTACGGTTCGGCGCTCGCGCCCAAACCGGCGCTTGCGGACATTAATCTCCATGTACCCTCGGGCAAGATCACGTGTCTGCTCGGTTCGTCGGGCTGTGGCAAGACCACTTTGCTCAACCTTGCCGCTGGATTGCTCGAAGTTCAGCAGGGCAGCATTGCGCTGGATGGCGCGGTTTTGGCTGAACCTGCGAACAATCCCGCGCCCGAAAACCGCCCCATCGGGCTGGTGTTCCAAGACGGAGCGCTGTTTCCGCATATGACAATCGCTGAGAATATCTTGTTCGGCGTGACCAAAGCAAAACGCACCGCCGGGTTGGCTGAGCAATGGCTCGATATGATCGGGCTGAGCGGATTGGGCGCGCGTTATCCATCCAAGCTTTCCGGCGGCCAACAGCAACGGGTTGCGCTGGCCCGCGCAATGGCGCCTGAACCGGCAGTCCTGCTGCTGGATGAACCCTTTGCCAGCATTGATGTTGTTCTGCGGCGCGATTTGCGGCGCGAATGTCGGCGCTTGCTGAAAGCGCGCAATGCCACGGCCATTATGGTGACCCATGATCCAGAAGAGGCGATGGATATTGCCGATCAAATTGCAGTGATGGAAAGCGGTGCGATCATTCAAGCAGGTACGCCCGCTGCGCTGTATAATACGCCGGCCACCTTGAGTGTGGGCATGATGTTTGGCGAGGCGCAAAGCTTTGCCGCCATGGTTACGGATGCAGGGCTGGAGACGCCATTTGGTATTTGGCCGGTGGAAGCCTTGGCGCAGCCTTTGCCAAGCGATGTTAGCTCGGCCGATCTGCTGATCCGCGAGGGAGCTTTGCGCGCCGAACCCAGCGCAGGCGGCCTGACGGTGACGGATGTGCGGCATCGCGGGCGCAGCACAGCCATCACGCTTGCTGATGAAACCGGGGCTG
>CALFEA010000126.1 GCA_937950385.1 uncultured Altererythrobacter sp.
AGCTGTCGCCGTCGTTCTGATGGGACTTGCAGCCAAATTTGGAGAGCCGTCCCATGACGCTTGAGGTCGCCTTATTCCCTTGTCTCTCTGATAATTACGGGTTCCTGCTGCATGATCTCGATACGGGTGCAACAGCGGCGATTGATACGCCCGATGCAAAAGAGATCGCGAAACAATGTGAGACCCGCGGTTGGACCCTGACAGAGATTTGGAACACCCATTGGCACCCTGATCATGCAGGCGGCAATAAAGCGATTGTCGAGGCGACCGGCGCTAAAATCACTGCACCGGAAGAAGTGCGCAAGCTCTCTGAAATTGACACTGTCGTCGCGCATGGAGATAGCGTGCAATTGGGCGCATTCACAGCCAATGTGATCGACGTCTCGGGCCACACCAATGGCCATATCGCATTCCATATCGCTGATGCAGACGTAGCCTTTGTTGGCGATGCCGTCTTCGCACTTGGCTGCGGCCGTATGTTCGAAGGTGAGCCCCAGCAATTCTGGGACAGCCTCGACCGCATCCGCGCCCTACCCTCCTCCACCACGCTCTATTGCGCGCACGAATACACCGCCGCCAATGCAAAGTTTGCCGCCCATGCCGACCCAGACAATGCCGCATTGGCTGACTATGTTGCAGAGATTACCCAAAAGCGTGAGCGAGGCGAACGCACCGTTCCTATGGGCCTTGAGCGGGAATTGGCTACCAACCCCTTCCTGCGTGCCGATGATCCGGTATTGGCGGCGAAGTGGGGCGGATCTACGCCTGCAGAAACATTCGCCGCATTGCGCGCCGCAAAGGACAATTTTTAAGCGCTATGCAAGCTCTTCGGGTTAAGACCTTATCGAGCGATCTTTCCGGCACTGCGCTGGCTGATTTGCCTACGCCAACACGCGGCCCGGGCGAAGTGCTCGTGCAAGTCCGCGCCGCATCATTGAACTTTCCCGACCTGTTGATGACGCGCGGGGAATATCAATTCAAACCCGATGCGCCATTCACCAGCGGGCTAGAAATGGCCGGCGAGGTCTTGGAGGCAGACGAGACAAGCGGCTTTGCAAAAGGCGACAAAGTGATTGGCGGCAACAAAACCGGTGCGTTCGCCGAAGTCGCGAGCAGTCCGGCGCGCGGATTGTCTCCCCTCCCCAAAGGCATGAGCTTTGCCCAAGGCGCAGCAATGGGTGCAGCCTATTCCACTGCTTACACCGGTTTGGTCGAACTGGGCCGCCTGCGGCCGGATCAATGGGTCTGCGTCCACGGGGCCAGCGGAGGCGTAGGTTTGGCGGCGGTTGATCTGGCCAAGGCTATGGGCGCAAAGGTGATCGCCACCAGCGGCGTAGAGAGCAAGCTGGCGCGGATTGAAGCATTGGCTAAGCCTGACGCCTGCATCCTTGCTGAGGGGCGCTTCCGTGAGGCTGTGAGCGACATTACCGGCGGCATGTTGTGCGATATCGTGTTTGATCCGGTGAACGGTGATGTATTTGATGAAAGCACACGCTGCGTAGCCTTCGGTGGCCAATTGCAAGTCGTTGGTTTTACCAGCGGGCGCATTGCAGACATTGCGACCAATATTCCGCTGATCAAAGGTTTCAGCGTCGTGGGATTGCGCGCTGGCGAATATGCACGCCGCTTCCCTGAACGCGGCAAAGCCATCACGGCAGCTATCGCCGAGCTAGCCGAAGAAAAGCGCATTACCCCGGCGATTGACCGGACTCTGCCCTTGTCGCGGTGGCGTGAGGGTTTTCAAGCGATGGCGAACCGCGAGCTTGTGGGCAAAGTGGTGTTTGAGCCGGGAAGCTAAGCCCGCTTTTGGGCCGCATACGAAAAAGGCGGCCCTGCAAGGCCGCCTCATTCTGATAACCGAATTAGCGAGCGATCAAATCGAATTGATCAGCTCATCCGCCAAAGCTTTGTCAGCCTCTGCGCCGTGCTTGCCAGCGATCAGCTTTTGCGAAGCCAATGCGGCAGCAGATGCTGCTGCCACGCGGACTTGCTCAACCGCGTCGCGTTCTGCAGCGGCGATCTTGTCTTCTGCCATTTGCTTGCGCCGTGCGACCATGGCCTTGCTGTCAGCCTCAGCCTTTTCGACAATCGCGTCTGCCTCACGGGCGGCATTGTCCATCATGGCTTCTGCATCTTTTTCAGCGCCTTTGATCTTAGCCGCATATTCAGCGCGCAAAGCTTCTGCTTCGCTGCGCAATTTCTTGGCTTCATCAAGCTGGCTGCGGATCTCTGCGATCTTCGCATCCAATCCGCCGGTAATCATGCCGGGCACTTTTTTCCAGATGAAAACCAGCACCAGAACGAGCATCGCCACGCCGACCCAATTGTAAGGGGCAAGGCCCAAAGCCGTTGGATCAACATGCGCGACGGGCTCGCTGCCATCAGCAATATCTGCGGCACCGCCGCCCAGAATGGTCAAGAGATTAGGCATTAGCCAGCGCCTCCTTAACGGCTTTGCTCGCCGCAGCCTTGGTCACTTTCGCACCTGCAAGCCGCTGCACAATGTCCTGCGTCGCCTCAGCAGCAACACCCTCAACCTCTTTCATCGCAGAAGTGCGAGCATCGGAAATCCGCGCCTCTGCTTCTGCCAATTTGGTGTCGAGCCGTTTTTGAGCCGCTGCGATTTTCTTTTCAGAAAAGGCTGCGCCTTTTGCCTTGGCATCGGAAATCAAAGCCTGCGCTGCTGCACGGTTTTCATTCTCGCGTTGACGCCAAGTTTCTTCTTGTTCCTCCGCCCCGTCTTGGGCCGCCTGAGCTGCCGCCAAATCGTCGGCAATCTGTTTGTCACGCAGGGCTACAGTATCCATCACTTTTGGCACCATTCCGCGTCCAATGACGAAGAAAGTGAAGCCGAAAAAGATAAGCAGCCAGAAAATCTGACTGGCGTAGGTCTCTGCTAGCTGGGCTATCTGAGGCATGCGTGTGCGTCCGTATAAAACGAAGGAGGAACGACATCCGGCAGGCAACGCGCAATGCGCCGCCCGCTCAGATATCAAATGCGTGTCTTAAGCAACGAAGATTAGGATCATCGCCACAACAAAGGCCAGCAGACCGAGAAGCTCGGCAGCCGCAAAACCAATGAACAAACGGCCCTGTTGACCGTCAGCCGCGCCAGGATTGCGCAATGCGCTTTCGAGGAACGAACCAAATACGTTACCAACACCGATGGCGGCCATGCCGGCACCGATAGCTGCGAGACCCGCACCAACGAGCTTTGCTGCTTCTGCTTCCATGATATAAACTCCTAATGTAAATACTTAAATTGATTGAAGAACTTGAACGAATTGAACTTTAGTGAAGATGCTCTGCGTCATTGATATACAGCGACGTTAGCAGAGCGAAAACATAGGCCTGAATGCCAGCAACCAGAATTTCCAGCGCGCTGATGGCGATCATCAGGGCAAAACTTGGCAGGCTGACCAGTGCGGCAATACCAACGCCTGCATTGATCCCGTCAATGACAAAGCTGGAAAGCACTTTCAGCAAAACGTGACCCGCCATCATCGCCACAAACAGCCGCAATGCGAGGCTAAATGGTCGGATTAGGAAGGAGAAAAACTCGATCAGCGCAATGGCCGGAACCATCGGCAACGGCGTGCCATGCGGCACAAACAGGCTGAAGAATTTGAAGCCGTGTTTCCAAAAGCCCACAATCAAAACGATCGCAAAACTTATGACTGCCAATACGCCGGTCACGGTAAAGTGGCTGGTGAAAGTAAAGGGATGCACGCCGATAACGCCCAAAGGCATTAGGCCGAGCAGGTTGGCGAACAGGATGAACATGAACAGGCTGAAGATGTAAGGCACATATTTGCGCCCTTCTTTGCCCACATTCGCCTCGAGCATGTCGTCAATAAAGCCAGTGAAAAACTCCACTGCCATTTGCCAACGCCCGGGCACAAGTTCACGCTTCATACCGCCAGCCACAAAAACGGCAAGCAGCACGGTTGTGATAGCCATCCACATCGCGGAATTTGTAAACGCGATGTTGAAACCTTCGATGTTCCAGCCATCGGTGCCAAACAATGGCTCGATGGTAAACTGGTGCATCGGATCGACTTTGCCTTCTTCGGCTGCCACGATCACTCAATCCTTCAAAAGCCTAGCAAACCAATGCTTTGCAACTCAATCTTCCGAAGAAGCCTTAGCCGACGCTGCATTAGCGCTGCGAATAATGTTCCTGAAGGCCACCCCTATTCCAAAGAACAGACCAACCAACAGACCCCAGGGCATCGTTCCGGCGAAATAATCAAACGTCCAGCCGATAACTATACCGCCAAAGATCCCACCTAAAAGGTCAGCCAAGACCCGGTTACCACTGCGATAATTCGCATCAGCACCCGCGATTTTCGGCTGGTTGCGCTCCTCTTCGCGCTCTTGAACAGCCTTAAGCCGTTCTTCGAGCGCATCGATCCGCGCATCCTCAGCGATGGGCTCTCCTGCGGGTTTTTCGTCACTCATATCCAGCCTCCTTTTCGGGGAATGCGGGGCATGGGTTCAGATACCCGCCGAGGGCGTCGTCCCCTTAGGCATGGGGCAAATGCAAGTCAACCGGCACTAGGCCGGTTGAACGCGCTTATTTTGATGTAATGGAGTGACAGCCTTTATGTGCAGGCAGGATCGCGCAGAGGCGCCGCACTGGTGCGGGTCTGCCAACTGCCATCAGGCGCTTGGTATTTTTCACCGGGAACGGTGCGTGCGATCGCCTGACAAGCCGCCGCTTTTGCATATTGCTCAACCGTCGCGCCCTCGGTCTGAGCGCGGCGTGTATAAACGGCCTTACGCTTGATATTAATGTCATTCACAAGGCGGCGAAGAGCGGGTGTTTCCTGACCAACCACGCCAAGATAGCCATTATTGCGCTCGCCAACTTGACCAGCACTGCGCGCTGCCGAATAGGCTGGATCGCGTTGCGCCTGAGCAGGAGCCACAATGCCCACCGCTGCAACAGCAGCAAGCGTACCGGCAAAAGCAAGGTTACGGAGCATTTTCATCTGTGTTTTCCTTCCGGTGCCCGAGGGCACCTCTTCAAAAAATATCTGCATTCTCGTCAATGGCCTCGGATGCATCTTCTACAAGCCTAGCCGTGACTTCAATATTAATATTCAGCGTTATGACAATCGGATCTGTCGGAGCCGTTAGGTTGATACACCCGCTCAAACCCAACAGAACAGGCCCCAAAACAGCACTCGGCATTATCACTCGCCAATTGCACTTCGCCTGACCTTGCATTGTGCTTGCCTCGCCCCTTTTATTTACAAGAGCATTGCTGGCATTGCCTGCAGCTTCGGTCAAATCTGATACCTTCATGGCTTAGTCTCGCTTTCTTGAAGCTGAATATCCGGTTTTTTCTTATCAATCTGCCTGTTAGGCGCGAGTTCTAAATCAGGCCTCGCCTCATCTAAAGGCTCGGGCACCGGCTCGGGCGGGCTTCCGTTCAGGGCTCTGAATTGCTCAACGTCAAACTCTTCTGGGAGATATACTGGGCGCAGCACTGCGAATAATTCCTGCAATGGCGCATTCACATTCACATTGAGCTTCACAGGCAGCTTCGCAATCTCCCGCGTCAATATATTGCGGCTTGCGCCTGAGCCTTGCTGGACGCCGTCTATCTCCACTTTGGTGGCCAATATTCCGCTAAGTGGCCCGTCGATGGCTACTCTCATCCCAGTGTAATCAATCGACTTGAGCATATTAAACGCAAAATTCGAGACAAAGCCCATGTCTTCATACGTCAGCGCGCCGATATAAGAGACATTGCCGCCCGGTGGCTGCGCCGTTAGGACGCTGCCTTCTATACGGCCATTGCCATCCTTGTCGAAGATAATGGGGACAGCGCCATCAAACTTCCCAGTGGCGCTGAAATTGGCAAGTTCCATTTGCGCTACAAAGCTGGCCGAATCCAATCCCTGCATCTCGAAAGTATAGGCGCGTTCTTCTGACTGAGAGAAATCGAGCACCACTGGCTTCATCACCAGCGTGCCGCCCATAAATGGCCAGCTTGCCGCTTTTAGATCAACGACTTGGGCATCGCGCACTTCAAAAGTGACTTCGCCCGCCAGCACTTCGATGCCTGGGTTAACCGAAGCGAGCGTAACTGTCTGATTTGGCGCAGTCGTTAAATTGATCAAATCGGTAAAGTTCACCGCCCCTTTTACGCCTTGAACGGGACCAAAGGCAGCGAAGAAATCCAAATCTTGGATTGCAAAACTACCGGAACTTTCAACGCCGTTCTCGTCCCAATCAAACTGTCCAATACCTGACACCGGACCGTTAACGTTGGACATAAAGCCAAGCACTAAACAGCTCAAACCAGCTGATTGCCGCTCTGGATTGCTGCGGGGCACGTCATTGGCGTCATAGCAATCATTGCTGGTTGGTTGGGGCTGGAAATTGCCGCCAAATTGCAAATTCTCGACCAGTAATTTTGCATTGCCGGCAGCCAATCCGAGGTCATGCGAAATATCCACCGCAGCAATCTTACGATTTGATGCAGGATGGATCATATTTGCAGCCGCTGTGATATCATTCCCATCGAGCGTAAGCGCAGCATCGCGGCCATAGAGCGGTTCAAACCTGTCAAGCTCTGCTCCATTGCGGTCGAAAATCAGGAAACCCGCATCAGCCAGATCCAAAATCCCGTCGCTAAAGCGCCAATTCCCGCTGCCTTGAGTAATATCCATCGGCAAAGCGTCGAGCAGCACTTCGGCCCCGGCAAATGTACCGCCAGTGCTAGTCCCCAAATCACCTGTAATCTCGGCGATAGAGAACAGATTGGGCGCATCCGCGCTGCCGATAACAATCTGAGCATTGCGCACAGAGCCCGCTCCCGGCCAGCCAATATCCACGGCGCCCGTGGTCAACGCAAACGGTGTGCTACCTAAGCTGCCGGTCATATCGAGGCCGGAAATATCGCTGGTCAAAGCAAAGCCCGGCGCACCTGGTGTGCCCTTCATAGCAAAGCTGGCCTTGCCGCTCTGCGCATCAACAGGGACACCGGCGAAGCTTCCCAGCAGGCGCAACCCGCTCAAATCACCTGACAGCGCCAATGCGCCTGTGCCCGGCCCTGAACTTATATCAATCACAGCGCCGCGCGCGGAAGCTGCGAAATTCTCTCCGCCATATTGTCCGCGCACCGCTAGTGCAGGCAGCTGAGCGCCAAACTTTAGACCGTCGTTATTATAGGTTAGCAGAGGAGCGCCGCCCTTTGGACACATCTGAATATTGCGCCGGTCCAACACCAGATCGGCAGTGTCCAATGTCAGCGCAGCGAAGCTGACATCAGTGCATTTGCGGCCCATTGTGAGCACGCCGCTGCTGGAATAATCGCCTTGCACTGGCAGGCTCAACTCCCGCATCATTCCGCCTGGGATCGCACCAGAGGCAATCATCCGTCCGTCGAATTGAATGGCACCACCGCGTGCTTGCTCTACCTGCATTTGCGGCAGAGCAATCGCTGCATCGCCTTCGCGAAATTCATTTATTTGCGCCCTTAGAGCCAGCGCCCCGCCGCCATTTTGTTCCATCCGACCGCGCATTTGCGGCAGATCACGGCCTGAAGTTATGAAATTGCCTGATAGCTGCGCGCCCACGGCCTCGCCGCTGCGATATTGCACTTGGCTAACCGCCAACGCCGCCTCGCCTGCGCCGTTTATGAGCCGCGCTTCTGGAATAACCGCCGTTAGGACAGACCCAGTTTGTTTTGCTGTTACCGAAGCGGTCAGGCGATTCGCTTTGCCCAGCTTGGCTAATCCGCGCCGCAATTTGGCAATCAAAGGCGCGCCCAAAGTGCCCTCTGACGCGGCCTGATAGCCCGCCAAGGCAGCAATCGCGCTCTCGCCCGCCCTTAGATTATTCCCGGCAATATCCGCATCGAGCTCCGTCCGAGCGAAAGCGCCGCGCACCCGCACCCTGCCATCGACAGAAAAATTCGCAATGCTTAGCTGCGGCGCGCTGAGAGCATCGCTGGCCAGCGCAAACTTGACATTGGTAAGGCCCTCACCGTCTTCAGCAGCCCCGTCCCATCCTGCGGTGAATTCACCAGAGGTTTTGCGTGACCGATTGCCCGCATAATTTGCATCCGCAAGTGTCAGACTGCCTTTGGCATCAGCACTGGCAAAATCGCTTGGCATGACAAGATCAATATCGGCATCCAAATTGCTGAGCGCCAGTGACTGCGCTGCGCATTTCAATGCATCCAAACGCACGGGTCCGGAAAAGCTGGGTGAGCCGCCTGAAATCGCAATATCGCCATAGATCGTGGCGCCGGCAGCCGAACATCCCTCAAGCGCAATGCTGGGCGCATTCACCGCAAGGACTCCGGCGAAGCCGTCGCTAATCTGACCCTCGCCCTCTAGCTTTAAGCCGATGTCACCAAAATCGCTTTCAAGAACGGCGCGGCCATCACGCAATTCAATGTCATAATCAGGCAGCGCAAATGGCTCATCGCTTTCAGTAAAGAGCAGCGGGTCAAGCTTGCCAAAGCTCAAATTCCCGTCACGATAAGATCCATAAAGCCGCGGGTTAATCACGGTAATCCGGCCAATTGTCGGAACCAGATCAGAAAAGGCAATCGCAACCGAAACTTCCTCAATCGTTAGATCAGGACGTTCAGGATCACCTATAACAATATTGCGCAAAACCTGCCGGTCGGGCCCAATTTCCGCAACGTCATACTGCGCC
>CALFEA010000127.1 GCA_937950385.1 uncultured Altererythrobacter sp.
GGGCGGGTAGTCCATTTGCCCCGTAAAGACGTAATGCGGCCCCTCGCCGGTCAATTCTGGATGCGCGTCCACGGCTGCTGGATCAAAGAACTGAGCATCAATGCCATTGCCAATCGCGCGGACATCGCCGAGCTCTGGATCCGAAAGCCGCGAACGCAATAAGCCTGCCTCCGCCTCCGTTATCAAGGTGGTCACATCGTAGCGCGCAACAAGCGCTTCCTCAATGCCTTTAAGCAATTTGCCTTCGCGGGCATCGATGAGCTTGCGCGGGAAAACGCCTGCCGCGCCGTAAGCATCGAATTTTGCCGAATCCACATCGCACAAATCAATCACCACGCGCCCGGTGAAGTCGGCCGGGATATATTGCCCCATTTGGCCAGAGAATACGACAACCGTATCAATGTCTTGGTCGCGGATCGTGCGCTCAACCCAAGCGACCAAATCGCCATGATGAAATGCTGTCAGGCTAACGGGTTTGCCGGTTAGCAATGCCTGGACACCTGCCAAAGGCAAAGGCTTTGTGCGCTCAATCAATCCATAGCTGGCCGCGATCTGTGATAACTCACCCTCGCCCGCACGGTCTTCTTCGCTTTCAGAAAAGCAACCGACATGCACGGGCGCCAATTTCGCCAGCGCTTTCAGCAAATGATGCGCGCGAATTTTGTCCCCGCGATTGGGCGGAAACGGGATCCGGTGTGCAAGAAATAGAATACCGCCCATGCTGCCGCGCCCTTACGCTAGACCGCGAGCGATGATCGGCCCGAGCCGATTAGCAATACCCAAGGGCAGCTTTTTCCAAAGTTCAATCTTCTTGGCATAGGCGGCATCTGTTGGGTCAACATTACGCGCCTGCGACGGGTCTGCTGACCATGTGCCATAGCTCATCGGTTCCGGCTCAAAGCCCCAATTTTTCTTATACTTATAAGGCCCGCTGCCAGTTTTCGAGCGGCCAAAATCAAACCGTTTCATGCCGCGCGCACGGGCATGCAGCATCAGACCATAATACATCCGCTCATTTGCTTTTAGACGCCGCGCGGCAAAAACACCGCCGCCCCAATAGGGCATAACTGTGCCGTCATGATAGAAAGAGAGCACGCTGGCCACAGGTGTGCCTTCATGGCGAACGGTGAGAATATCGGACGTTTCAGGAAACGCATCCAACATCGCATCAAACAACGCACGCGGGAAAACCGGCGTGCCCAAATTGCGCACGCTTTCGGCATAGATCGCATAGTGCGCATCGCGCTCGGCTGCACCGCGGCCTGTGGTAATCGTCAGATCACCGGCAAGACTTTTGCGGACATCGGCACGCTGCTTGCGCGGAATGGCCAGCAATTGCGCCTCATCATCCTCGGCAAGATCAGCCACAAAATTCGCATGGCTTTCGTTCACCACATGCCAGCCATCAGGGATCACGCCGCCGCGCAATTCCACGCTGGCACAGGCTGATCTTTGCGCAAGTTCGGTTGCCCCATGGCCAAGTGCATGGGCGATGCCATCATCCTCGCTAAGCACGCCGCCGCCAACACCAAAACCCGATGATACCAATGCGCGTCCAAAAATATGGCTATGCACTTCGCTCAAGGGAAGCCATCCGGCGATCTCTTCTGAACGCGTCGCAATCAGCCCGGTTGCCTTGTGTCCGCATGCCTTTTCGGCGGCAAGCAGCCAAGTGGGCCGCTGAAAAATCGCGCCCTGTGCATCGCGAACATAATCCTCAATCCGCGTAGCCTGTTTTGCATCGCCCAAATCAACGGGCGTGATCACCACATTGGATTGCACTTCAGGATAGGGAAACGGCGCGTTCATGCCGCTGTATCCTGTTGCCAAGGCTCAGCAAGCAAAAGCTCGCGCGCGGCAACATCATCCATCCGGCCAAAAGCGAAATCATCGACGAGATCGGCAAGCTTGCCAGCCATTTTATCAAGATTGGTATAATGGCGCAGGCGTGATCGCATCGGGGCATTTTCAACCCGGGGCTGATCGGGATCAACTTCCCACGGATGGAAATAGAAGATCGCGGGGCGCTGTTCCTTGCGGTTTACCTGACGGATCGCCCAGCGCGAGAATGCATAGGGCAAAACGCGGAAGAAACCGCCCCCGCCCGCTGCAACGCGCCGCCCACCAACCATTGCGGTCGTCACAGGAATTTCAATGAGGTCAGAGCCCGCCACTGGCTTGAATGCAAAGCGAGGCGCCTGCGGCCAACCATAGTGATCATGGGTGACGGGTGCGACGCTGGAGGAATAGCTATAGCCTGCCTCTGCCAGCACATCGAAAGCCCACGGCGTGCGCGGATCGATTGAAAAACTGGGTGCGCGGTAGCCTTTGATCGCTTGACCGGAAGTATCCTCAAGGATGGCCTGCGCCTTGGCGATATCGGCGGCAAATTGCTTGCGCGTGAAATTGAACACACGCTCATGGTCATATCCGTGGCTGGCAATCTCATGCCCTTGATCCGCGATAGAGCGGATGAGCCCAGGATAGCGTTCTGCCACCCAGCCAAGGGTGAAGAAAGTGCCCTTGGCATCAGCCTTTGCGAACAATTCGAGAATTTCAGCGACATTGCGTTCGACACGCATTGTCAGCCCATCCCAATCGGCCCGCTTAATCACGGTTTCAAATGCGCCGACCTGAAACCAATCCTCAACATCGACCGAAAGGCCGTTGATGATAGACTGATTTACGGCGGCCTCAGGAAAGGCACTGGGCGCGTTCATTAGGCGGCCTCGGCTTGGTTCTCTTCCTCAAACCATTCGACCAGCAATGTCAGAACATGGCGAACCGATTGCTCTTGATCATCAAGCCGGCGTTCTAGCTCGGCTATGGCTTTGCGAACGTCGCTATTCATGGCGGCCTGTGCAGGAACCGCAGCAGAGGCTGCAGCCGCAGCCGCTGGCGCTGCTGAAACGGCATCAGTGGCCCAATCAGGGGTTTGAGCAGGAGGCGCAATCGTGCCTTGCTCATCATCCAGCACCATCTCTGCGCAGACATCATTCAGCATTTTGACGGTAAAGCCAGCGCGCTCTTCGATTGAGCCCAAAAGCAGCAGACGGTTCATCACCTGGTTGATGCGGCGCGGAATACCGGCGGTCGCATTATACAGTTCTGAATAAACGTCTGTGGTGATTTCAGGATTGCCATTCCAACCGACCATTTCGAGCCGGTAACGAACATAGGCTTCAACCTCTTCCTGCTCCAATGCAGCCAAATGATGCGAGGCAATTACGCGTTGGCGCAATTGCTCAAGATCAGGGTGCTTGGCGACCATGCGGCGAAACTCTGGCTGACCCAGCAGCAAAGTTTGCAGCAATGGATGTGCACCCATCTGGAAATTTGAGAGCATCCGCAGCTCTTCGAGCGCTTCCACGTCAAGGTTCTGGCATTCATCCACAACCAGCAAACAGCGGCGGCCTTCGCGCGCTTCTTCTTGCAGGAACATTTCAATTGCCCCCAAAGCGCTGGCTTTATCGCGGCTTTCGACATCGAGGCCAAAGCTTTGCGCAACGACTTGAACCAGCTCTTCGCTGTCCAAGGCGCTGGTAACAATCTGGCCGATCGTCAGCTGCTCAGGGTTCACCCGCTCAACCAAATGCGCGACCAATGTCGATTTGCCTGCGCCCACCTCGCCAGTGACGATGATGAAACCTTCACCTTGTGAGAGGCCATAACCAAGATAGGACAAAGCCTTCTTGTGGCTCACGCTTTCAAAGTAAAAATCTGGATCGGGCGTCAGTTGAAACGGGCGTCCGGTCAGGCCGTAGAATTGCTCATACATGTGTCAAAGACCTTTCAGGATGATCAGAAGTCGTAGCGCAGGCCGACAAGACCGCTGGCGGCGGTGATGTCTTCTGCAGATACGTCAGAGTCGAAGTGATCGAGCGCAACAGCGGCCCGTGCGGACAGACGCGGTACGATGGTTTGGTTGTAGCCGGCCGAGCCGCCCACTGCCGTGACCGTTTGGCCGCCATTTGTCTGCGTATCGAAACGGTTGCCGTAGGCATTGATGGCAAAGTTGGCATTGCGGCCAATTTCACCGTTCAAGCCGATGGTTGCATAAATGCTCTCATCCACCAGACCGTTTGCTGCGGCAAGGACTGTGCCTTCGGCAGCAAGGAATTTGCGGCGATCATAACCAGCGGCAACAGTGGCGCTGTAGCGGCCACCGAATTGATGCGAGTAGCTGGCTTGTACGCCGCGGCTGCGGAAAGTGGCTGAGCGGATTGAACCAAAGGCTCCGCCGACGCAATTTGCACCAGCTTCGCCAGCGACGCAGCCATCAAAATCACCCGTCAGCGCATTGCGCGATGCCGAGAAATCGGTTGGCAATGCAGCCAGCGAGTTGGTCAAAGTTCCGCCAAATCCAGCGACACCATCATAGACCGAGATATTGACCGCAGAACGCGCATCCGGCGCATAGGCAAAGCTGCCGTAATATGTGGTCGAATCGTAACGGCGGCCAACATGGGCTTCGAATGCCGTGCGGCTCGATGGGCGCCAAACAACGCCAACATCCCAGATAATACCGTCCACATCAAAAGCGATCTGGCGCGGCTGTGAGCCATCGGTCACAAAGCGGCCGTCTTCATCAATCACAGGAGCGCCTGCTGCATCGACGAGTGCATTGCGGCTAGAGACTTCGACGTCTTCATAACCGACACCGCCAACAACCGACAATGCCGAGGTAACCGGCACAGTCACATCAGCGCGAACATTCAAATCGCGCACACGCTGATCGAGGTTGGAGATATCTTCTTGATATGCGCTACCGCCAACAGCCAGACCCACTGGCAAAGCTTCGCCAGCCTTGGTCGCGACCTGAAGATTGGCTTGATAGGTTACAGAATCGTCAAACACATCGAGCCGGTCTGCACCGCCTGCAGCGGTTGCAACATCGGCCTCTGTTTCCACGCGGGTGTAGCCGACGCGGGCCAGACCGTTGATGTAAACATCGCCGGTGCGCGCGCTGATATTGGGGCCTGCGTAGCCGGAATAAATCTGGCTGCTTGTGCCTTGGCTCACCAGCGGATTGACTGTGCTGCCGCCGCTGCCATCGACATTGGTCGTGCTGGCCAGAGCACCTGCTTCAAAGGTCAATGCGCCAGGCACGATAGTCGCATAGCCGCGTGCAACGCCGCTGATGGTGTCACTATCGATCGAATTGTCATCATAGCCAATGTTGCGCTCGTAGCGCAGCGAAACAGAACCGCCATTGTTGCGGCCTTGAACCGAGGCTTCGACGCCGGCGGCAAGCTGAGTATAGGTCAGCACTTCATCGCCGGGCGAGAATTCCGCGATAAGTATCTGCGAAACCTCAATATAAGGCGTCACAGTGACCGAACGATCGCTTTGCGAAGCTTGCGCTTGCGGCAAAGGCGCTTGGCCTTGTGCAGCGGCCGGCACTGCGCACAGCAATGCTGCAACTGGCAGAGTGGAGGTGATTGTAAAACGCATTCTTCTTACTCCCCGTAATCGCCGTAGGAACCGAAGCTCCGACCGCTTGGGCTAAATTGTGCTCCATTCAGAAGCAGTTTGATGTCAGGACAGGCGGATAAAAGTTGGTAGGCATCCTCCAACGCATTGCGCCCAGTGTCGTCAGCACGGGCGACCAAAACGGCCTGACCCACATGCTTGGCCAGTTCAGCCGCCGGAGAGGCAGCCAAAGCTGGCGGTGTATCAAAAATCACGATCCGATCAGGCGCGCTGTCGGTAAGGCGCGAAAGAACATCGCGGGTCCGTGTGCTCGCCAGATATTCCGCATCAGACGTCGTGCGATTGCCAGCGGGCAGTACAAACAGCCCGTCAATATCGGTACGTAGAACAAGATTTTCCGGCTTAATCGATTTGTCCGAAAGCGCATCCATAAAGCCGCGCTCTGCTTCAAGACCCAGTGTTTCTAGGATCGAGGGTGATGGGAAATCGGCATCTACCAGCAAAACTTCGATGTCGCGTTCTGCGGCCAATGCAAGGGCAAGATTGACCGCGCAATAGGTTTTGCCCTCGCCCGAATGCGGTGAGCATATAAGAATGCGGCGGCCCATCGCTGTGCCAGCCTCACGCGCATCGCCAAGCAATTGGCGCTTTACGATGCGAAATTCCTCAAGCAATTCGGTGACCGGTCCATCGGGCACAATCATGCCCTGCTCAGCAAGATAATCACGATCGATTGGGTATATCTTGCTACCAAAGGCGACGTCTCTTTGAACGGGTTTCTCAACCGCGGGCAGAGCTGCGTCAGCGGCCGACGCTGCAATTGGTGCAGGAGCCGCTACTGGAGCCGGTGCAACATTAGGTGCAACATTAGGCCCAGGTTCAGCGACAGGAGCAACAGGAGCCGCCTCTGCAGCATTCTGTGCCTTTGCTTGTGCAGCAGATGCTTCCAGCGCAGAGGCCTTCTGATCCTTCAGCGATTTGCGAACAGGTCGCGGCGCATCGCGCAATGCCTTTGGCGGCGCAGCAGGTGCAAACCCGTCCAGTCCAAACGCACCATCGGCGCGCTCAAACAGCGATTCGCCAGCCTTTGCCGGACGAGCCGCATCGCGGATGGAGATTTTCTTATGTTCAGTCATCTCTCAATTCCTCAGGCCACTGCGCCGACTTGGACAAATTCAATCACCAGCAGGATGACGAACACCCCGACCAGCGCAGCGGTGGCCCCTGCCCATTGTTTGAGCCGCTTCGCTTGAAGCGCACGGCCTGCTTCTTTCATTGTCATGGAGATCGCGCCGATTACCGGCAGATCCATCGACCGCTCAAGTTTCGCCGTTGTGCTGAATGTTGAGCGCATTTGGCTCATCGCAAAGGCGGCACCTGCTCCGGCAGCAAGGCCGATGAACAACACGCCAAACAGCAATAACGGACGGTTCGGTGCAGCCGGTTTGCGCGGCACGACAGGCGGATCAATCACATTGAATTTAAATGCACTGCGATTGGTGTCGACCTGACCGCGCAGCCGGATTTCTTCCCGGTCATTGAGCAGATCATCATATTTGGTTTTGAGCACTTCATAGTCGCGGCTGATGCGGTTTGCTTCAGCGGCCACTTCTGGCTCGGTTGCTTGGCTTGCCATTAGTCCGGCAACTTCGGCCTGCAAAGCAGCGCGGTTGGCATTCATAGCCTGCACATCGCCCTGCCGCTGAGCCTTGATCGCAAGCAGCGATGAATAGGCCGGGTTTTGCTGAGTGGTGGTGGTTGCAGATGGCGCTTTTTCACCCGCTGCTTGGCGTTTCAAAATTGCCACTTGGCGGCGGCTGGAGACGACATCGGGATGATTGTCAGTCAGACCGCGTCCGCGCAATTGCGCAAGCTGAGCCTGCGCAGTTGCCAATGCGGCACGCGCACCGGTTTCTTGTGCAGCGGGCGTAAAGCCGGATGAAATCGTTGGCGGCGTGCTGGCCAATTGGCCTTCAATTGCGGCCAATGCGCTTTGTGCACCTGCCAATTCACCATCAATGGTGCGCAATTCAGCGCGCGCCTGTTGGATCTTAGTTGTAAGCGCGGTGCTGCCCCCGATCAGTTCAGGATATTGCGCTTCAAATGCCAGACGCTTTTGTTCCGCCGATTCCAATTCAAGCTTGCGCTCTTCCAATTGCTGATCGAGGAAAACCATCGTGTCGGCGATTTCATTGCGGTTGCCAGCGATGTTTTCTTCGCGGAAAATATCGATGAGCTTTTGCACAACATCGCGCGATAAAGCGGCGTTTTCTGCGTCGCTATATTTGCCCTCGCCAACCGATGCGGTCAGTTCAAAGAGGTTGTCCTCTTCTGAGGTAATATCGACGTCCTTGCCCAGCGCATCAATTGCGGCGTCCATGTCGGCACGGTCCTCAATCTCTTCGCCAAGCTTTGTTGAACGGATCACCTTTTCAAGGTTCACAGAGCTAGCCAAAGTCTGGCGCACTCGTGTGATTTCCTGCTTGCCGTCGCCAGCAATTTTCATCTGGTCTGACAAGACATCTTCCAGATCGACATAGATGCGGGCTTTGGATTCATATGTGTTGGGGATCATGGCCACGACCAACCACCCCAAAATGCAGACAACCCAGGCCACAGCAAGCGCCAACCAGCGGCGATGCCAGACTGAGTAGAGCGCTGTGCGCAGTTCTTCGAATACTTCGTTCATGAAACGAGCCGATCCTTAAAAATTGCTTTCAGGGATGATAATTGTGTCGCCCGGCATCAGCAGGACGTTCGCGGAGCTATCGCCTTTGCGCAGCAGATCAGACAGACGCAGGCGATATTCCTGGGACTTGCCGGTCTGGCGGTCTTGGCGGATCAGTTTGGAACGGTTGCCAGCGGCAAACTCACCAAGGCCCCCAACAGCGATCATCGCATCGAGCACTGTCATTTTGGCGCGATAGGGAATGGCCAATGGCTGCGCAGTCGAACCGACAACTTTGACCTGTTGGTCAAAAGAGCCAACCGCCTCGTTTACAATGACCGAGACAATCGGGTTCTCAATATATTGCGACAATTGCAGGCGGATATCTTCTTGCAGCATTGTCGGCGTCTTGCCCGCTGCTGGCATATCGCGAACCAATGGAATGGTCAGGCGGCCATCAGGCCGAACGCGGATTTTGTCAGCGGACAATTCTGGATTGCGCCAAACGTGAATGCTCAGCTCATCATTGGCGCCGATCACATATTCTTCGCTTTGCGAGCCTTGAACGGCTGACGCACTGGCGGCTGGCAGTTCGCGGTCAGTAACAGATGCACACCCACCCAGCAGCGTAAGCGCGGCAACGCCCGCAGTGCTTAAGTATGCTGCACGAGAAGAGGGTAACGAAAACTTGGCCATCACTTTATATCCTTGCCTTGGCAGGTGAGTGCGGGTGATTGCCGTAGGAGCTACCTACCGCCCCACGCTCACGGGAACAGGCGACACCCCTCGCCAAAAAGGGTGAACAAAGTGTTAGGATTGCTTTTATTCTAGGTGCTTATCCCAGATTGGGACAGGCTGTTGACGTTTTGTTTACGTCAGCGTTTCAGCAGCGGGGCCTTGACCCAAGAAACTGGCCGGAGAAGCGCTGGCACCGTAGGCTCCAGCGCAGAACACAGCGATGATGTCGCCAACATCAGCATGAGGTAACAGCGCTTTATCAGCCAGCCGGTCGAGCGGCGTGCACAGGCAGCCAACGACATTTACCTCTTCCAAACCATCACCGCCGGCATGATTAACAAAGTGATTTGCCACTGCGACAGGATAGTTGCGGCGCACCACTGTCCCAAAATTGCCGGATGCCGCCAGTTGGTGATGCAGCCCGCCATCGGTAATAAGGTAAACGGCATCATGGCTAATTTTACGGTCCACGATCTTTGTGAGGTAAACCCCTGATTCGCCGACAAGAAATCGGCCAAGCTCAATGCACAGATCGGTTTCGTTAAGGCTCTCGGGAAGGCAAGCAAAGCGCTGCTCCAAAGCCGCGCCAATACGCTCCAAATCGACCGGCTCATCACCGCTGAAATAGGGAATGCCAAAGCCGCCGCCCATATTGAGCTTGGGACAGTTAACGCCGATTTCACCAGAAAGTTTATCTGCCAAATTCAGGACATTGCCCTGCGTCTCTATCAAAGCCTCGCTATCGAGTGCTTGGCTTCCGGTGAAGATATGCAGCCCGCGATATTCAGCGCCGGCTGCAATGATTTCCTTCGCCAAGGCTGGCACACGGTCAGTGTCGAGACCGAAGGGCTTTGCCCCGCCGCCCATCTTCATGCCCGAACCGCGAAGCTCAAATTCCGGGTTCACACGGATCGCCATTTTGGGAACCACGCCGATACGTTCTGCAATTGCAAAAGTGCGCCTTGCCTCGCCTTCGCTTTCGCAATTGAGCGTGACGCCTGCGCGCACCGCCGCCTCCAGCTCATCATCGCGTTTACCTGGCCCGGCAAAACTGACGCGTGCAGGATCAAGCCCTGCGGCCTCAACCATCGCCAACTCGCCCGCAGATGCGATATCGAACCCATCCACCAGCGGCGCCATATGTTTGAGCACGGGTGCAAATGGATTGGCCTTCACCGCATAATTGATACCCAGCCGCGCAGGCATAGCGGCGCGCAATTCGGCGATGCGATTGTCCAATTGGGCTTTGGAGTAGACGAACAAAGGCGTGCGGCCCGCTTCTGTCACCAATGCGCTCGCTGTCTTGCCGCCAATCGCTAGCTCGCCACCAATCGCCTCAAAACCGGCAGGAATTGGGCCAAGCGGCTTATCTTTGCGTCTTGGCTTTTTAGCGGCGCTCATGCCGTAATCTCCTGATAAAGGGCCGTGCGGTCAATCTTACCATTGGGATTGAGCGGCATCGCAGCCTTCCAGTGATAATGCTTAGGATGCATAAAGTTTGGTAGTTCTTTGGCCAGAGCTTTTGCCAAGGCTTTGCTATCTTGCGTCTGCCCAGGCTCTGCTCGCACGACAAGATGCACGGCATGCCCCAATCGTTCATCAGGGATACCAAGCGCAATCGCTTCTGCAACCAATCCGCATGCCAGCGCCGCTTCTTCGACTTCAGCCGGGCTGATCCGATTGCCTGCCGATTTGATCATCGCATCGCGGCGTCCCACGAAATAAAGCAATCCGTTGGCAGCGCGCCTCACCCGGTCGCCGGACCATACTGCTATGCCGCCATATTCTGATACGTCTGGGGCAGGTTTAAACCGCTGCGCTGTGCGCTCTTCATCTTGCCAATAGCCTTGCGCCACCAATGGCCCGCAATGCACCAGTTCGCCTTCTTCATCAGGCTTTGCCCGCTCGCCTGCATCAGTGATCACCAAAACCTCTGCAAAGGGGATCGCCGTGCCCATGGATGTCGGGTGGGTATCGACCAGTTCAGGATCAAGGAAGGTAGAGCGAAACGCCTCTGTTAGACCGTACATTGGGAACAGGCGTGCATTAGGGAAGTCCTTACGCAAATCGCGCACCAGATCTGTCGTTAGCGCGCCGCCGCTATTGGTTAAACGCCGCATCGAAGCTGCTGCTGCATTGCTCCATTCCAGCTCGGTCAATTGCACCCACAAGGGAGGAACCGCCGCCAA
>CALFEA010000128.1 GCA_937950385.1 uncultured Altererythrobacter sp.
GCCGATCTCAAACAGAGGCTAACTCAGGCCAAAGCGGAGATGGAGGAGGCCAAAGCGAAGAAGCAGGCCCTTCCCGCCCCTGATGCAGGCCGCGTTTCATTAGAAGCAGCCCGCACAAAAAATGATGCAGCCCGCATGGCCGTTCAGGCTGCCGCTGCTGAGCTCGCCGCGCATGATCAAGGGCTTGCCGTTGCCCGCGAACGGCACAATGCCCAGCGTAGTGAAAAGGCCAATTGGGAGGCGCGATCCAGCGAGGCGGCAAAACGCATGTCGGACACCGCCCTTCGCTTTGAGGAAATCGAGCAAGAACGCGCAGTTGTCGCGGCAAAGCCTGAAGGACTGCATAAGGAAATCGAGCAAGGCGATATGATGCGCGCCAAGCTATCGGCGGAACTTGCGGCCGCCGAGGCAAACGTGGCAAAATGCCAAGAGGCAGCGAACATTGCCGATGCCGCCTACCGCGAAACAAACGAGGCGCTAAGCGTGGCGCGCGAGGGCCGTGCCGGCCTAGCAGCGCAAGCGGAAAGCCAGGAATCGCGCCGCAGCGAAATGGCACGGATATCGGGCGAGCGCTTCCAATGCCCGCCGCCCATGCTGTGCGAGCAGTTTGAATTTACGCCCGAAGACGTGCTCAATTCTGGCGCGGAATCCGATGATATGGACAAGCTCACCGCCAGCCGTGAACGCATCGGGCCTGTCAATTTGGTCGCCGCCGATGAGCTTTCGAAAATCGAGGAAAGCCACGGGGCCAATGCCAGCGAACAGGCAGAACTGACCGAAGCAGTATCCCGCCTGCGCGGCTCCATCGGCAGCCTCAACCGCGAAGGACGCGAGCGTTTGCGCACAGCATTTGATGAGGTCGACGGGCATTTCCGCGAATTGTTCACCCGCCTATTCCAAGGCGGACAGGCGCATCTTGCTTTGATCGACAGCGATGATCCGCTGGAAGCTGGCCTAGAAATTTACGCCCAGCCGCCGGGCAAACGTTTGCAATCGCTCAGCCTTTTATCAGGCGGCGAGCAGGCATTGACAGCGACTGCGTTGATCTTCGCATTGTTCCTCACCAATCCAGCGCCCATTTGCGTGCTGGATGAAGTGGATGCGCCGCTGGATGATGCGAATGTTGAGCGGTTTTGTGACTTGCTCGATTCCATGGTGAGCACCACCCAAACGCGCTACCTCATTGTCACGCATAATGCCGTCACGATGAGCCGGATGCACCGCTTGTTCGGTGTGACGATGGCAGAAAAAGGTATCTCTCGGCTAGTCAGTGTTGACCTTGGCGAGGCGGAATTGATCGCTGCCGAATAGGCGCTCACTTACCCAATTAATCGTCGAGGATATCCGCCAACCGTGCTCTGATCCGCTTCAATTGCGGGATCGCTTCTGACAGAGCCAACGCCTCCTCGGGCGAACGTTTGGAAAAGCCGAAAGCGCTGCCGCCCTCGCCATCATCCAAATTGCGCCGATCGCGTTTGCGCCGGTCAGGCTTACCCTTGCGCCGGTCGGCATCTTTCAAAACCGTGGCTGCGCCTTTCAGCGTATAGCCCTCTTCATTCACCAGCTGATTGATGGCCTCAACCATGGCGATATCGCCGGGCCGGTAATAGCGTCGCCCGCCGCTGCGTTTGAGCGGGGTCAGCATGACAAATTGCTGCTCCCAATAGCGCAGCACATGCGGCTTTATGCCAAGCGCGTCGCTGACTTCGCCAATGGTGCGCAGAGCCTCTGCTTCTTTGCCATCATCAAAGTCAGCCATCGCTTATTATCCCTTAGAAACCTGCTCTTTAAGCAGTTGGCTGGCGCGGAAAGTCATGACGCGGCGCGGTGTGATTGGCACCTCGACACCGGTTTTCGGATTGCGGCCAACGCGTTCGCGTTTGTCACGCAAGACAAAGCTGCCGAAGCCGGAGATTTTGACATTCTCGCCTTTTGCCAGAGCACCTGTCATTTTGTCCAAAATCGATTCAACCATATCGAGCGATTCAGCACGCGAAAAACCCATCTTTCGATTGATTGTTTCGGCCAAATCAGCGCGAGTTAGCGTTCCCACCGAGCGCATAATCACATTCCTCCTAATGGCAGACCATCTGCCTTATGGGAAAATGTAGAGCTTTTGAAAATTTCTGCAACCATTCTAGGCGAGTAGATTGGGATATTTACAAGCGTATGAGGCTTGCACCCCAAGTGAATCCGCCGCCCATTGCTTCTAGCAGGATGAGATCACCCGCTTTAATCCGGCCATCCTTGCGGGCCGTATCCAGCGCAAGCGGCACAGAAGCCGCCGATGTGTTGGCGTGTTTATCGACCGTGACCACAACGCGCTCGGGCGCAATGCCCATTTTTTTGGCCGTGGCATCCAGAATACGCTTATTCGCCTGATGCGGCACAACCCAATCGACATCCTCGGTTTTGACGCCGACAGCCTCAACCGTTTCCTTCAGCACATCGGCCAAATTGGTGACGGCATGGCGGAATACTTCGCGCCCCTTCATACGAAGATGACCTACCGTTTGCGTGGTGGATGGGCCGCCATCGACATAGAGCAGATCATGCTGCGCGCCATCGGCATGCAATTTCGTGGTGAGGATACCGGTATCTGCGGCATCGCCAGCGACTTCGCGCGCCTCCAGCACGGCAGCACCAGCGCCGTCGCCAAACAATACGCAAGTGGTGCGATCTTCCCAATCCAAGATGCGGCTGAATGTCTCTGCCCCAATTACCAAGGCCCGCTTTGCCATGCCGGTACGGATCATCGAATCCGCCGTGCCCAGCGCGTATAAAAAGCCAGAGCACACCGCCGCCACATCAAAGGCTATCCCGCCATTGCAGCCCAATGCATGCTGAACCTTGGTCGCAGTGGCCGGAAAAGTATTGTCAGGCGTGGCGGTCGCCAGCACGATGAGATCAATGCTCTTTGCATCAATACCAGCATCATCCAGCGCGTTTAGAGCGGCCTGTGTCGCAAGCGTTGCGGTCGTTTCACCCTCACCTGCAATATAGCGTTGGCGAATGCCGGTGCGCTCAACAATCCATTCATCGCTAGTGTCGACTTCGGCTGCCAATTCCGCATTGGTCACCAGCCGCTTTGGTAAAGCAGAACCAGTTCCCAAAAGATGTGCGCGGGTCATGCGCTCTTATCACTCGGATTTTTGCTATTGCCAAGGGCTGCGACATCCTGAGTGATGCGCTGGGTGAGATTGTTTTCCAGCAGCTTTGCCGTCACCGCAACCGCATTGGCCACGCCGCCGACCGTTGCACTGCCGTGGCTTTTCACAACGACGCCGTTGAGGCCGAGAAACACCGCGCCATTGTGATTATTGGGATCCAGATGATGCTTCAGCAGCTCTGTCGCAGGGCGCGAGACCAGAAAGCCGATTTTCGACCGGAGCGAGCTGGTAAAGGCGCTGCGCAGCAAATCGGTCACGAAACGCGCTGTGCCCTCAATCGCTTTCAAAGCGATATTGCCGGAAAATCCGTCTGTTACGACCACATCCACTTCGCCGCGATTGATCTTATCGCTTTCGACAAAACCATCGAACGACATGGCGAGGCCCTCTGCTGCCTGCAATTGTGCAGCTGCGTCCCGCAAATCTTCGGTGCCTTTAATGTCTTCAGTGCCAATATTAAGCAGGCGCACACGCGGTTCATCGCGGCCAGTTATGATGCGCGAATAAGCCGCGCCCATGATCGCAAATTGCACCAGATTGCGGGCATTGGCCTCTGTGTTGGCACCAAGGTCGAGCATAACGACATCGTCAGCCTCTAGCGTCGGCATAACGGCGGCCAGCGCAGGCCGATCAATGCCAGGCATAGTGCGCAGGGCAAGCTTGCTCATCGCCATCAAAGCGCCCGTATTGCCCGCGCTAACCGCAGCGCCAGCCTTGCCCTCTTTCACCGCATTGACCGCAAGGCCCATGCTGGTGGTTTTGGCACGGCGTATGGCCCGGCTCGGCAATTCATCACCGCCGATTACGTCATCGCAGTGGAGAATTTCGGATGCTTCGCGCAGGCTGGGGTGATTCTCTAGAGCCGCTTCAATCGCAGCTTGATCGCCAACCAGCAGAAATTGAAAACTGGAGTGCCGGCGGCGCGCAAGGGCAGCGCCTTCGACCATTACACGCACGCCTTCATCACCGCCCATCGCGTCAATTGCGATACGCGGCAGGTTCATGCTTGCTTCTCCAACTTAAAAATGCGGCTTAAACGCTAACCGCAACAACCTCACGGCCGTTGTAAAATCCGCAAGCATTGCAAAGATTGTGCGGGCGTTTCAGCTCACCACAATTGTTGCACTCGTGGAATGCTTCCACTTTCAGCGAATCATGTGACCGTCGATTACCACGACGGTGGGGGGAAACTTTTCTCTTTGGGACAGCCATGGCGGCACCTAATCCTCAAGTAAATCTGTTGGTTGACGTAATGTCTAAGAAACCGCCTTAGGCCAAGGTCCACCGTCGCACAAGAGATTGTGCGTCTAAAATGGACCGCAGTTTTCGCGGATGAAGGCGGGCCTATACCGCAAATGAGCAAGGTTGCAACCCGCAGCAAAGCCGCATATCAGTTGCGATATGAAATTTATGTGAGGGAGGATCACCATAATGTCTATTTTATTGCCCGTTACGCTCTCGTCAGCAGCAGCCGCTGCTATTCTTTCGATTTGGCTGATGGTTCGCTGCGGCCAAGTGCGCAATTCTGAAAGCGTTAGCGTTGGCGATGGCGGCAATGACAAAGTGATCCGCCGGATGCGCGCCCATTCCAATTTTGTCGAAGGAACGCCTTTCGTCCTTGCATTGATCGCCGCGATTGAGATCAGCGGTAAAGGCGAGCTATGGCTTGCTTATGTTGCAGGTATCTATTTCCTAGGCCGGATCGCGCACGGGATCGGCATGGATGATGGCGCTTTTGGTAAGGGCCGGATGATCGGCACACTGATCACAATGCTGACCTTGCTTGGCCTCGCAATTTGCGCGGCGCTTATCGGCATGGGGATTCTTTAATTCCCGCACGCCATCCGGCGCGCGATTTCCTCGCTCACGCGATTTGACAATCGCGTCGCTGCGGGCGGGGACAAGCCCCTTGCGGTCACCTAATCGGTGGTCGAACAGCTCTAAACATAGCCGGCTGCTTGCAGCCGCAAGGGCACATGCCCGCCCGTAGCGCCTCCGCGACTATTGAGCGCGGAAATGGCGCGAGGATCTACGAAAGCGCGTAATCGCTCACAAACGCATTGGTCTTGCGCTCTTGACCAAAGGTGCTGGTTGGTCCGTGTCCGGGGATGAAGGTGATATCATCGCCCAGCGGCCACAGCTTTTGCGTGATCGCATCGATCAAATCCTGATGATTGCCCATCGGAAAATCGGTGCGTCCGATAGAGCCTTGGAACAAGACATCGCCGACAATCGCAAATTTGCTTGGCCCGTGGAAGAATATCACATGGCCAGGCGTGTGGCCGGGGCAATGGATCACGTCGAGGGTTAGCTCACCAACGGTGACGGTATCGCCATCTGCGAGCCAGCGATCGGGTTCGAAAATTTCGCCATTAATGCCGTATTTCTTGCCATCTTCGTCAAGCCGCGAAATCCAAAACCGGTCATCTTCATGCGGGCCCTCGATAGGAATGCCGAGTTCTTTGGCCAGAATGCCGCTTTCCCCGCAATGGTCGATATGGCCGTGAGTGATCAGGATTTTCTCCAAAGTCACACCCGATTTGGCGACCGCCGCTCTGAGCTTATCCAAATCCCCGCCCGGATCGGTGAGCGCGCCGCGCATTGTTTTCGTGCACCAGATCAGCGAGCAGTTCTGCTGCAA
>CALFEA010000129.1 GCA_937950385.1 uncultured Altererythrobacter sp.
GGTGGTATAGATTTGGTTCTGCGAAAGCCTGATTATGGGCTAATAGATGTGCAATTGAAGGGAAGGCTAACCGTCAATTCAGCGCTTTATGGCGAAAAGGATATTTGGATGTTGTTTCCGAATGCTCCTTGGAATTTCGTAGGTTTTAGGCGGTGGTTTTTGATCCCGCATGATGAACTCTGCAGTTTTATGCAAGAAAAGCACGGTCACACAAGGGCTTGGAACAAAGGGCAGATTGCAGACAAGCATGGCTCTTGGTCTGTCTCTTCTCCATCCAAATACGCTTTAGAATTTCTGGGGCAATATGAATTGCTTAGCCAGAATGAAACGAACTAAGCCGCAAGTTCCAGCGGCACAATATCGCCTGACAGGTACAGTTTTTTCGCTTTTGCACGGCTCAATTTGCCCGAGGATGTACGCGGCAAAGTGCGCGGCGGGATCAATTCCACAACGCAGCTCATGCCGGTAACCGAGCGCACTTTGTCGCTGATTTGCGAGCGCAATTTCACGCGTTCTTCAGGGTCAGAGACGCGGCAATGCACCAGCACAGCGGGCGCTTCTTCGCCATTGTCGGTTTCCACCGAGAAGGCGGCAATGTCGCCGTGATTAAAGCCGGGCAATTGTTCCACCGCCCATTCAATGTCTTGCGGCCAATGGTTTTTGCCATTGATGATGATCATATCCTTGGCGCGGCCGACAATGAACAAATAGCCATCGGCCATATAACCCATGTCGCCAGTATCCAGCCATGCAGCCTCACCCGGAGTATCGCTGGGCACGAGACAGTCTGTGGTCGCGCTTTCATTACGGAAATAAGAGTGCATGACGCTGGGGCCTTGGCACCAGACTTTGCCGATTTGATGATCGCCTTTAACGGCCTCATCCTCGCCGCGAATTTCAACCTTCATGTCAGGCAAAGTCTTGCCGCAATTGACGATCGCGCGGTAGCGGGCAGGGCGCGACAAATCGCGGGGCGTGCCGGAAAGGCGCTCTTCCTCGACCAGTTCAACCCGAATGCCTTCGCCCGGCGGCATAACGGTGACAGCCAGAACCGCCTCGGCAAGGCCATAAGAGGGCGTGAAGGCGGATGCCTTGAACCCAGCATCGGCAAATGCATTGACAAAGCTTTGCATCACATCGGGCCGGATCATATCGGCGCCATTGCCCGCAATCCGCCAGCGCGACAGGTCAAAGCGTTCAGCCACATTGCTCTGGCTGGAAATGCGGCGTGCGCAAATATCGTAACCAAAGGTGGGCGAATAACTCAGCGTGCCGCCTTTGTTGCGGCTGATCACATCCAGCCATGCCAGAGGACGCCGAGCAAAAGCATCGGGCTTTAAATAGTCGCCGGAGACTTGGTTGGCGATCAGCGACAAGAAGCAGCCAACCAGCCCCATATCATGATACCACGGCAGCCAGCTGACGCAGCGCTCGTTCGCGCCCAATTGCATGCTGGTGGAATGGCCATAAAGATTGTGCAGAAGCGCGCGGTGGGTCACCGCAACGCCAGTGGGAAAGCGGGTAGAGCCAGAGGAATATTGCAAATAGCAAATATCTTCTGGATCAGCCTTTGGCAGTTCGCATTCCGGCGCATCGCGCTTTGCAAAATCCTGCCAGCTTTCGCATGCGCAGCCTTGCTTGGCCGCCGCCGCACTGGCCATTTCGGCGATTTCTTCAGGGAAGATGAGAAGTTTGGGATCAGAGCTGTCCAATTGCACCGCCAGCTGATCGATAAAGCTCTCCTTGCCGCCAAAGCTGGTGGGCAATGGCAAAGGCACAGGCCATGCGCCAACATAGACACAGGCACAGAAAAGTGCGGCAAATTCGGGGCCAGTTTCCGCAATCAGGGCGATCCGGTCTTCCTTGCCAATGCCGGATGCGACCAGACGGCGCGCCATGACCAGCGCATCATCGCGCATTTCGGAAAAAGGGTACACGCGCTCCAGTTGTCCACGCATATCGTGGAAATTGAGGCCCTTTTGGCTCCTCGCGGCATAGTCGATGGCGTCGTTAAACGTATCGAATTGGGCTCTGATGCGGGGCAAATCGCAATCATTTGGCGTCGGCGTCAGTACGGCGTCGGTCATATTTATCAAACGAAACCCGTTGGTTACGATGCTTTTAACGGCATCCTTGTGAGCCACATCTACCGATGTAAACCCGATTGCGCAAATATCAGCGTTTTCCAATTCCCAATGAGTGTGGCACGATTAAGGCGCGATGACTGAAAATGAGACAGACAACACGCGAAAATCGCGCCAATCGAAGGGCAATGGGTTTGGTCAGTCAAAGCGCCAGTCCAAAAGGCGGGCACCTGGCGAGCCGAGGCCGCCGCCCAAGCCGCTAACCGAGGCGCGCCTGCGCGATCTTGCGCTGCATTATGCAGCGAAATACGCCACCACGGCAGCAAAAGTGGAAAGCTATCTCACCCGAAAAATCCGCGAGCGCGGCATGGCCGAGGCAGATGATGGCAGGGCCCATGATGTGCCCGAATTGGTTGAGGCGATTGTCGCGCGGATGGTTGAGCTGAAATATGTTGATGATGAAGCCTATGCCAAAGCGCGCACGGGCAGCCTGCTGCGGCGCGGATATGGCAAAAGGCGGGTGAGCGAGGCTTTGCGTCATGCCGGTGTCGATGAGCATACTCGCGCAGATACAGCGCCCAGCACTCCAGCGGCGCGCGAGGCGGCCATTACCTTGGCGCGCAAGCGCCGCTTTGGGCCGTTTGCGGTGGATATGACCGTGGATGCCGAGGATGAGGATTACGAGGACCGCCCGCGCCTTGATCCCGCCAAACGTCAAAAACAAATTGCGGCTATGCTGCGTGCAGGCCATAGCTTTGATACAGCGCGCCTGATTATTGATGCGCGCAATGTGGATGCGGTCGAGCAATGGCTGACAGAAGCAATAGAAGAAGCGTTAGACGAGGAAGAAGGGCAGAGCCAATGATGCGCATTTTGTGGACTGCAATAGCCGGATTGGCACTGGCAAGCTGTTCAGCGCAGCCAGCCGCCAACACCAGCGCGGGCGGCGACGTTTCCGCAACGCCGAGTGCAGGGCAAAGGGCTGGCACGCATCCTATCTCTGGCCTCGAAATTATCGACGTTGCTGTGCAAAGCGGCCAGATGCGTCATGTTTTCCGCAGCGAGCTGGCCAATACGCCCGAAACACAGGCCAAGGGCATGATGTTCCGCACCGAAATGGGCGATGATGAGGGCATGCTATTCCCCTCTGACCTGCCAGCCCCGCGCAGTTTCTGGATGAAGAATACGCCGCTGTCGCTCGATATCATCTTTGTCGGGGTGGATGGCCGGATTACAAATATTGGTGCCAATGCCGTGCCCTATTCGCTCGATTCGGTTTTATCAGACGGGCCAACCATTGCCGTGCTAGAAATTCGCGGCGGGCTTGCCGCAGAGCTGGGAATTACCGCCGGTGACCGTGTGACTTGGCCCGGTGCGCCGGAGGCCGTGCAATAAGGCGCACAAAGATCTTACGGCAATAAGTGTGGTTGCTGGCTTGGCGAAGCTGCGCAATTAGGCTAACCCGCGCCCCTGAAATGAGATTATTGGAATCATGAGCATTTTTGGCAAGATTTTTACTTGGTGGGATGGGGCAACCCTGGGCACAGCTTTGTGGTCGTGGCGCAATGGCACCCATGTCGGTACCGATGCTGAAGGCAATAAATATTACCGCAAAGCCGCCAGAAGCGGTGGCACCTTTCAAGATAAAGGCGTGCGCGCTGAACGCCGCTGGGTGATCTATGCCGGCGCGAATGATGCGAGCCGCGTTCCTGCAGAATGGCATGGCTGGCTGCATGGCGCATTTGACGATGTGCCGGAAAGCTTTTTGCCTCCTGCCAAGATTTGGGAGGCGGAATACACGCCCAACCCAACCGGCACGCCGGACGCCTACCGGCCGCAAGGGGCGCTGGAGCGCGGCGGTAAACGTGCACGGGCCACTGGCGATTACGAAGCGTGGTCACCCACTGGTTCGGCGAGCGCGGGAACAGAGGGTTAAGCCATGCGGATCGCATTGATCCTGGCTGCAAGCCTTACGCTCGGCGCTTGCGACCTGATGGGGTCCGATGATGCTCCCGCCGAAGCGGCTGCGCCCGATGCGAGCGCTTCCGATGCGCCTAAGCCGTCTCTTTCGACTGCGCTGGATGGTGCTGGAGATGCTACCGAGGGCGCGGAAGGTGACGCTGCTGAAGTAGAGAATGCTGATGCCGATGCCGCCGCTGATGCGCAAATTGGTACGCCTATGGCAGAGCGCGTGGCGACGATTGGCCTGCTCAATAAGCGCAATAATCTAAGCCAAGACATTGAAATGAAACCGGGTGAAGAGCGCGAGATTGGCGATGTCATTCTCCGGCTGGCGGCGTGCGAACGCACCGCACCATGGGAAATGCCGCAAGAAACCGGCGCCTTTGTGCAGATGTTTGTGAAGGCGCGCGGCGAAACAGATTTTGGCCGCGTCTTTTCCGGCTGGCTGTTCAAAAACTCACCCAGCGTCAATGTTGTCGAGCACCCGATCTATGATGTTTGGGTGAAAGACTGCGCGATGAGCTTCCCGGGCGAAGAGGGCCCATCCAAGCCCGTCGCCTCTGACGATAGCGACTCATAAGCCTGCGGCATGGTGCATAGCGGCGCACCGTCAGCCTTTGCCACCAGTTTGAGATAATCTGCCTGCGGCATTTCGCATGCGCCAAGCGACGCCAGATGGTCGGTCATAAATTGGCAATCGAGCAAGCGGTATTCAGCGCGCTTCATTAACGCGACCAGCCAAGCGAGCGCGACCTTGCTGGCATTATCGGCGCGGCTGAACATGCTCTCGCCGCAAAACACACGGTCAAAACATACACCATATAACCCGCCGACCAGCGCGCCATT
>CALFEA010000130.1 GCA_937950385.1 uncultured Altererythrobacter sp.
CGAGCTGGCTGTGCGTGTGGGTACGTCCAACATCCTGCCCAAAACCGCGACCACAGAAGGCAGCTGGGTCGCAGGCCAAGGCTTTGGCGCTGGCGGGCGCTCTGTTGGATCGACATTTGGCTGGGGCGGGGCGGCTGGAACGCTGGCGTCAGTCGACTTTGATCTGAACATGCGCGTGGGGCTCTATACGCAATATATGCCGACAGAGAGCTATCCGATCCGCGCAGATTTCCTTGCTGCGATCATGAAGGATACCGCCGCTTTAAAGGGCCGCGCGATTGAGGAGGTCTGATTTTGGCTGATGCAGGGATAATTGCTTTCGCCGGATCGCCAATCGACCGGGCTGATCATATTCGCGTCAATGAAGAGAAGCTTGGCGCTTTGATGAATTGGAAGGCGAGAGTGCTCTCGCTGGATGGTCTATTGCCGCAAATGGGCGATGATGGCGGTCTTGTTTGGGGCACTTTGGCCGATGTCGATGAAAAGGCTGAGCTCGTTTTTCTGGGCATGATGCAAGTTGATGGGGGCGAGCCTAAAGCGCATTTTGCCGCCGTGCCAGATGAAGGCGCAACTGGCCCTGCTTACGCCATGCCGCGTGCTTGGCAGGCGATCCAGCAATTATCGCCTGAAGATTTGGCAATATATGGCGGCGCGCGTTCGCTGATTGATTGGCATGCCCGCCACCAGTTTTGCGCAAAATGCGGCGGCAAAACCACGCCTGCAAAGGGCGGCTGGCAGCGCAATTGCGACCCCGCACAAGAGGGGGATGGCGGCTGCGGTGCTCAGCATTTCCCGCGCACCGATCCGGTGACGATTATGCTGGTTGAGAATGACGGCAAGCTATTGCTGGGCCGCCAACCGCGCTTTCCTGCGCGTGCATTTTCGGCGCTGGCCGGGTTTGTGGAGCCGGGTGAAACCATCGAGGAAGCGGTCGCTCGTGAGGTTCACGAGGAGGCCGGTTTGCGCGTCCATAATGTGGAATATATCGCGACGCAGCCTTGGCCTTTCCCAAGCCAATTGATGATTGGTTGCTATTCGCAAACCGATGAGACCGAAATCGCGCTGGATGTAGAGGAATTGGAAGAAGCGCGCTGGTTTACCCGCGAGGAGGTCGAATTTGCAATGAACTCTATCGGCAATGATGAGGGCGCATTTAACGCGCCGCCACCCGCAGCAATCGCGCATAGCCTGCTGAAATGGTGGCTGGATAAAACAGCATGAGCGAAACTCAGCCATATCCGCTCACCATTGATATTTACTCTGATGTCATGTGCCCGTGGTGCGCCATTGGCTATGGCCAGCTCACCAAGGCTTTGGATGAATTGGGCGATGAGGTCGTCGCGCAAATCCGTTGGCGACCGTTTGAACTCAACCCCGATATGCCCGCTAGCGGCGAGGAGCAGGGCGCGCATCTGAAACGCAAATATGGTCGCAGCGATGAAGAAGGCAAAGCCGCGCAAGGCAAAATGAAACAAATCGCTGCCGATGCAGGCGTATCGCTTTCTTACGAAGGCGATGACGATAGGCCCGGCATGATGTGGAACACGCGCGCTGCGCATATTCTGCTAAGCTTTGCGCTAGAAGAGGCCGGGCCGCAGGTGCAAACGCAGCTGAAGCTCGCAATGTTCAAAGCGCATTTTAACGAGCGTAAGAATATGTCTGACCCCGACATTTTGCTCGATATGGCAGCGGAAGCGGGCCTCCACCGGCTGGCAGCCAAAGCAGCGCTTGATGATGCGGAGCTGGCCGCGCGGGTTGAGGCGGAGGAGCGCCAAGCATGGGATCTCAATATTTCCGGCGTGCCTGCCATGATCGTCAACGGCAAGTTTATGATCCCCGGCGCGCAGGCTCCTGAAGTTTATGTGAATGCGCTGAGGCGAGCAGTGGACCGCGGCATTTGAGCGATTTCGCGCCCCAAACAGCCGTCATTACCGGCGGGGCAAGCGGCATTGGGTTGGCGACCGCAAAAGCTCTGATCGGGCGCGGCGTGAGGGTGACAATCGCCGATTTGCCGGGCGAAAAATTGGACATTGCAGCGCGCGACATTGGCGCATTGGCGCATCCTCTCGATGTGCGTGAAGAGACGCAGTGGGAAGCCTTGGCGCAGGCCGCTTTCGATCAGTTTGGCAGCGTGGATCTGTTCTTCAACAATGCCGGTGTCGGCGGTCCTAGCGGCAAATTGTGGGAAGTTGATCCGGCCGATGCCCGCGCGCATTTCGACGTCAATTTCTGGGGCATGTGGAACGGCATTCGCGCTTTTGCACCGCTTATGATTGCGCAAGACACGCCCAGCGCGATTTACAACACCGCCAGCGAAAACAGCCTGTTCTGCGCAGTCCCGCGTACAGCCGCCTATATCGCAGCCAAGCACGGCGTGCTGGGGATAACCGAAAGCCTACGGGAAGACTTACCCGAGCATGTCCATGCCGGCACCGTGATCCCGGGCTGGGTTTACACCGATATTGGTGAGGCTCGCTTTATGCAGCACGGCATGGCGGCAGATGATTACGCCGCGATTATCGTGCCGCAAATGCTGGCGCGCGAACGGTTTGTCGTCAGCCACAAGAGCAATCTAGCCCAAATTGATGAGCGCATGCACGCTTTGCGCAGCGCGTATTCTGCCAATGCGTTTGACGATACAGCCGATGGTGCGCCCGATTATGATGTGCGCAATTTCATAGCCAGGATGCGAACCCGAAGAGGCTAAGTCGCGGCGGTTAAGCCTTGCAATTGGGATGAGCCCACCGATTGATCGGCATCGCCCATCCCATATGCTCAGATACTAAAGGCCATCAACGCTTTTGCTGACCAGCACATTGACCGCAACACGGCGGTTTTGCGCCTTGCCTTGCGGGGTTGAATTGTCCGCCAGCGGATCAGCTGTGGCCATGCCGGTTGGGGTCAACATCCGGTAAGGTTTCCAGCCGCATTGCTGCTGAAGATAATTGACCACCCGTGATGCGCGCTTCTCGCTCAAAGTTTGGTTGACCTCATAGCTTCCGGTGGAATCGGTATATCCGACGACCAGCAAGAGCGCATTGTCCATCGCATCAGCTTGAGCCGCCGTGGCGCACAGGGCGTCACGATCTTGAGCGGAAAGATTATACCGGCCTGTGTCAAAGAACACATTGGTGGTATTTTTGAGGTTATATTTGTCGATATCGCCAACGCGTCCACGCAATGCCTCGGTTGCCGCTGTTTGTTCGGCGAAACCTTGCGATGTGCCGGTGCGGATCATGGTTGCGGTTTTGAGGTCGCTATTGCGCAATTTAATCTTGGTCGCGACCAGATTGCCTGCCCATTCGACAGTCTCTACTTCTACCGGCAGACCGTTAAGCAGAGCGTCCTGCGCCAATTGCTTGCGGTTGATCCCGAACAAGCCTTTGCTCGCCTTGATTTCTGTGCCGTCGCTGATGCGCACCACAGTGCCTTGTCCATTGGCATTGGTAACTTGCAATTTGTCGCCGCTGCGTGCGGAGATAAAGCCTTCTACATCTGGGCCTTCTGCAAGACCGGAAAGGTCGGTTGGCGGCGATCCGTAAACGGTTCCGAGCACTTCTTCAGGCGGCAATTCTTCTTGTGCCTGCGCCAAAACTGCGCTTGGCGCTGCTGTTCCAATCAATGCCAAAATCAAAATGGCTTTGGGTGTTTTGGATGTGATTTTCATAACTCTGGTCCTTTAAGCTCAAACAGCCGTCCGTGCGAATTCACGGGCTTGCGCGCCTTCCTTTCCCCATCGAAAGAAGGCCCGGCTATAACGCCCCCATACACGGCAATAAAAGGTTAAGCGGCTGGCTGGCGGCGACCTTATTGCCATGAATATCTCAATTGTTGGGCTAGGAACCTTTCTAACTGATGAACGGTTTGCCGCAATGCAGGGATAGCGCAGTTGGCACGGGCTGTTGCTGCGGCGAACGGTTTAGTCGCCTTTGCTCAAACGCGAGATTTTGAAGCTAAATCAGGCCTAAGCGTTCCAGTTTCGCGGCCATCTTGCCAGGCAAGACATCGCCCGCATCCTCGCCTTCTGCCAAATCAGCAGGCGCGTTTTCATCCATGAGATAGCGCCAGCCTTGATGCGCGCGCTTGCGTTGTTGGTGCACGCGGACCAGCTCTGGTTTCAGATTAATGTGCCAGCGGCCATCTTCGGTCTCGGTGAAGCCAAGGATTTCGCTGCGCGCGACGAGTGAATGGTTGAGGATCCAGTAAAGCGATCCGCCTTCCATTTCTTTGTAGCGGGTAGGGCGATATTTGGTCGTTAGCGCAATGCTTGCCCGCTCAAAATACCAGCCTGCCAAATCCTCCCATGACTTTGCGCCAAAAGCGATTTTGGTCATATGGAGCGGCGCTCCATTCGGGTCGGGCGTTGCAGTTTTCTTGCGGCGGCGGCGTTTCTTCTTGGGCTCAGCCATCTCAGCCTACCAATCCAGACAGCACGGCAAGGCCAAGGAATGCGAAAAAGCCCATACTGTCAGTAATCATGGTCACAAAGACCGAAGACGCCACCGCAGGGTCTTGATCGAGCCGTTCAAAGATCACCGGCACCAATACGCCGGCAAGGCCGGAGACGATGATGTTGATGACCATAGCTGCGCCAATCACCACGCCCATGAGCGGCTCAAATATCAAGCCCGCTGCGATCCCGATCAAGACCGCGACCGTGATGCCATTGAGCACCGCCACCCGCAATTCGCGCATGACAATGCGCCAAGTGTTCGCCCGCGTCAGCTGATTGGTCGCAATCGCGCGCACGGCAACGGCCATGGTCTGCGTGCCTGCATTTCCGCCAATGCTGGCGACAATCGGCATGAGTATGGCGAGCGCCACCAGCTGCTCAATCGCAGCGCCAAAGGCGGCAATAATCAGGCTGGCCACAACCGCTGTGCCAAGGTTGGCGATGAGCCAGCGCACGCGGCTGGAATAGGCCTCGCGGATCGGCTCGTTAATATCGCCATCGCCCGCGCCCGATAGCAGTAGGGCATCCTCGCCGGCTTCTTCG
>CALFEA010000131.1 GCA_937950385.1 uncultured Altererythrobacter sp.
TTGGCAAAGTGATCGATTCAGCGAAGAAAGTCGCTGCTGCGGCAAGCTATACTGATCAAGAAATGATCGCGTTTTTCGGTCAAATGTCGGCTGAGATGGACCGAAAAAACCCCGTCGCAACTATGAAAGACCCCTATGGCCAGCGTCTGGCTGCATTGACCAAAGGGCTCGACAGCTATGATGGCCTCGATCTCGATATCAAAGCCTATTTGGTCAAAGATGTGAACGCCTTTGCAATGGGCGATGGCACAGTGCGCGTTATGGCGGGCTTGCTCGATGAATTTAACGACAGCGAAGTGCGCTGCGTGATCGGTCATGAAATTGGCCATGTGAAGCTGGAGCATGGCAAAAAGCGCATGCGCGGTGCTTTGCAAAAAGATGCCGCCCTCAGCGTGGCGAGCACAGCCAGCAATAGAGTGGGCCGCATCGCCAATTCCAAGCTTGGTAAAATGTTTGATGATGTGATGACCGCTCAGCATTCGCAAAAGGCAGAGCGTGCCTCTGATGAATATGCGGTCAATTTCATGAAGGCCAATAATTACGATCCGCAAGGCTGCATCACCGCGATGGAGAAGCTCGCGACACTCAGCGGCGGCGGCCCCAGCGTTGCCCTGCTGCGCACCCATCCCAAGCCGGCCAAACGGGCCAAGCGGATTAAAAAACTCATCGAAGAAGGCTAAGGAACGCGCAAGAGGGGCTGATTTGGCAGGGGCAATGCAAAACTGGCAGATTGGCAAAGCGCGGATCACCGCAGTGGTTGAACAATCGCTGCGGATGGACGGCTTGATCAGCCAGGCAAAGCCCGATGCGCTGGCGAAAATTGACTGGCTGAACCCGCATTATGTCAATGATGCGGGCAATATGCTCGGCCTTGTGCAGTGTTTTGTCATTGAAATTGCAGGCAAGATTGTGGTCGTCGACACCTGTGTGGGCGATCACAAGGACTTGCCCAGCGACCCGGCATGGCATCAAAAGACGTTCGGACTGCTAGAGAAATTTCGCGCCGCTGGATTTGATCCAGCAGCCGTGGACATGGTGCTGTGCACGCATTTGCACCTCGATCATGTTGGGCTGAACACGCAGCTTGTGGATGGCGCATGGCAGCCAACATTTCCAAATGCGCGCTATTTGTTCGCGCGCAAGGAATTTGAATATTGGTCAAAAGAGGCGGAGGCCGCGCCGGTTGACCCCAAGACTTTGGAGAAACCGTTTGAGCGGTACCGCGCCGGATTTCAGGCGACCCAGCGCATGGTGCATCAGCAATCGGTGGAGCCGATTATGGCCGCAGGGCTCGCTGATTTGGTGGAGGCCCCGTGCGAGCCTCTGCCCGGCATTCGCCTTGTCCCAACCGAAGGCCACACGCCCGGCCATGTCAGTGTCGAGGTCAGTTCTGGCGGCGCAAAAGCCTTCATCACTGGCGATGCGTTTCACCACCCTTGTCAGATCGCGCGTAGCGATTGGGCGACAGTGGCAGACAGTGACCGTGCCGGATCATGTGCAACACGGGCTGAGGTTTTGGCGCAAATGGTGGGGAGCGACACTCTCATGCTGGGTACGCATTTTGCGGAGCCTAGCGCAGGGCGGATTGTGGCCGATGGCGATAGTTATAGGTTCAAGCCATGATCGCCGCAGATGACCTAATGCCCGGCATTGCCCGCGTTTGTAAGCGTGTCGATTTGGGTGAACCAGCCGATTTGAAGCGCCTCACTGGCGGGGCGACAATGGAAAGTTGGCGGTTTGTTTGCGGCGACAATGCCTTTGTGCTGCGCCGCGCGCCTTCTCTCGAATTTATGGCGGATCGTCCCTTTGGCCATGATGTTGAGGCCGAAGTCATTCGCAAGGCTTTTGCCGCCGGTGTCACCGCGCCGGAAGTGGTCGCGGAACTGATCCCCGAAGATGCAATTGGCAGCGGCTTTGTCATGCGCGCATTGCCTGGCACGCCGAACCCCAAGGAAATCCTCGAAATGGAGGATTCACCCGGCTTGCTGCGCCAAGCGGCGGGCGATTTGGCGCGTATCCATGGGATCGCGCAGGACGCTTTGCCCAGCGCCATCCCGGTGATGGATTACCGCGCAGCCATCGCCGATTTCCGCGTGCAATTCGAAGAAGCAGGCGGCGACCGCCCGATCATCGCGCTGGGCATCAAATGGCTGGAGGACAATTGCCCAGAGCCTTGCGAGCCCGTGCTCAATCACGGCGATTACCGGCTGGGCAATATCTTGGCTGAGGATGGCAGACTGACCGGCGTATTGGATTGGGAGCTGGCGCATTTCGGTGATCCTCACGAGGATTTGGCGTTTGGCTGCATGGCAGTGTGGCGGTTCGCGCGGTACGATCGGCCCGCTTTGGGGCTTGGGTCTTTGGAGGAATATTTCGCAGCCTATCAGGCGGCGGGCGGCGTGAAAGTCGACCCTGAGCGTTTTCGCTATTGGATGGTGCATCGCACCGTCTGGTGGGCGCTGGGTTGCCTCAAAATGGCGAAGTTCTGGCGCAGCGGCGAGGACCGAATGCTGGAGCGCGTTGTCATCTCGCGCCGCACATCAGAGCAGGAACTCGACCTGTTGATGCTGCTGGAGGAGGATGCGCCGGAGAAGGAGCGCAAGCCAGCATGCTACGAGTTTGATGTGGAGGACAATTCAGGTGAAGCGGTCAATGGAGAATTGGCTCTGGCAGTTCTCGAGTGGCTTGAGACAATTAAACCCTTAATGTCTGGTCATGACAAATTTCAACATGCAGTAGCGCGCAATGCTCTTAAAATGATTGTGCGCGACGAGCATTTTTGGCCAGAAGCGCAAGACAGTGAATTGGCTGAAGAAATACTCGAAGGAAAACAATCGTTAGCGACGCCCCACTTACTCTGGAATCTGCAGCAAATTGCGCTGGAGAAAGTGAGTGCAGATGTACCTAACTATCCGGCCTTGGCAGTTGCTAAAGGGCGATGGCTAATGACAGGCAAGGATTGACACATGGATTTCGCAATTGAACCCGCCCTCGCAGCCT
>CALFEA010000132.1 GCA_937950385.1 uncultured Altererythrobacter sp.
CCAGCATTGATGGCGGGGTCTGCTGCATTGATAAAACCATCGGAAATCACCCCGCGCTGGGTCGCACCCATGCGTGAAGTCCTCGCCCAATTTCCTGAGTTGCCTTTGGCCTATGTGATGGGCGGGCCCGATGTGGGCCAAACTTTGATCGAGGAGGTTGATTACGTGTGTTTCACCGGCTCGACAGCAACGGGCCGCAAAGTCGCAGAGGCGGCCGCGCGCCAGTTGATTCCTGCCAATTTGGAGCTTGGCGGCAAAGACCCGCTTATCATCACTGCCAGCGCTGATCCAGAATGGGCCGCAGGCGTTGCTTTACGCTCCAGCATTGTTGCGACCGGACAAGCCTGCCAGTCGATTGAGCGCATATTTGTTGCAAGCGAAATTGCGGAAACGTTCCTTGCAAAACTGGTTTCAGCCGCTGAGCAAGTTGATGTAACCCATCCCAATGCGCACCATGGACATATTGGCCCATTTATCTTCCCTGATCAAGCCGCAAAAGTACAGCAACATATTGATAATGCAGTTGAAAATGGTGCTAAAGTGCTCAGTGGCGGGACGGTTGAAACCCTTGGTGGCGGCAAATATCTGCGCCCCACAGTTCTCAGCCATGTTACGCCCGATATGACGGTGATGCGCGAGGAGACATTCGGCCCCGTTCTGCCCGTCACAATTTACGACGATTTGGATACGGCCATCGCGCAGGCCAATGACACAGAATATGGCCTTTCCGCCGGCGTGCTCGCCGGTTCATTGGAAGAGGCTGCTACTATCGGTATGCGGCTGGATGCTGGTGCGATCAGCCTGCAGGACGGTGCGCTGACAAGCATGGTCGGCGATGCCACCAATCAATCGCGCAAAGCATCTGGCCTTGGCCCCAGCCGGATGGGCGACACCGGCATGCTGCGGTTCTTGCGCGAACAAGCGATGATCCGGCAGACCGGCGATGCAGCAACCATAGCGATGTTTGCAGAGGGTCAAAGGGCATGAACAATCGCGCTGCTCTTAAGGCGGCAATGCCCGCCATGCTTTTGCATGATGGTTGGTGGGACGGGTGGTACCGCCATTTTGATGCGGATGGCACGCCAATCGATGCCCACAAGGTCAAAACCTATTGCGAATTTCCGGACAGCGGAGATGCGCATTATGTCCAGCACAATTGGCTAAGCTGGGATGATGGCCGCAGTGAAGTGTATGAATTTGATGGACGGTTAGACGGTCAATATCTGCGCTGGAATACCGAGCGTTTCAGCGGATATTGCTGGCAGACCAACGAAGAGACACTCATGCTCAAACTTGATCGTTTGGATGAACCCGGCGCCTATTATGTTGAAATGATCAATATTGCTCCTGACGGTCAAAGCCGCGCGCGAACTTGGCAATGGTTCAAAGATGGACGTCCGTGGAAGCGCACATTGTGTGACGAATGGAGAATTGAGGCACCATGATAACCGCCAGTTTAGCCCTGATGCTGCAAGGCATCCCGAACGGCGCCGCACCGCCTCCGCCCCAGTCCACTTGCGACAAACCCGTCTATATGGTTGTCGAAGGCCGCACTCTCGATCGGGAGCGGATGATGGCCTATGGCCGCGCGATTGCGGAAAGCGAGATTTATCAGAAACTCGGCGGATATTATGTGACTATGCCGCGCCCTTTGGAAGTGTTCGAAGGCGATGTAGCGCCCAATTATGTGAACCTGACCGTGCGCTTTCCCTGTATCGAAAATGCGCGCGCGTTTTGGAACAGCAAGGTCTATCAAGAAACCATCCTTCCAATCCGCCAAAACCCCGTACCGGCGGGCGATTACACCGTTACCATTTATGCTGAGACGCCCTTGCGCGAAGATATGGTAGGGAAGGTCACAGCACCGTATTACACTGAAGACTTCTCTGACCATGGGGTCGAGCAAACTGAGGAGACCGCACAATGACTGTTGAACTCCAGCATCCAATGAAAGCCGATGCAACGCCGCAAGAAACCGCGCGCGGCCGTTTTGTATCCGGAATGCGCAGCCTGATCCTCAATGATTTGGCTGGTGATATGGGCGAGGCCTATGAAAAGCGCGCCGCCCCCAAATTTCGCAAAGCCAATGGCCGCGATCCTGAAACCAGCCGCGAGGCGCATGAGGCTTTGCGCGGTGATCCGGCCTTCAACATTTATTCCGCCATGCGCGTGCAGGCGCAAAAAATGGTCTGGGCAAGTGTCGCCGATAGTGTTGAACGCGAAAGCGAACGGCTGGCAGCAGAGGCAGCCAAAGTCGCTGACGTCGCGGGCGGCGCTGCACTAAATCCTGAGCTCGACGTCCCCAAAAATGTCCATGCTATCGATGTGCATTTGATGCCAGGCAGTTACACGCGCGGGGCCGACAGCTTAGAAGCGGGCGCGGTGTATGACCGCGGCTTAGCTGTGTTTTCTATGGGCCTGATGGGCGCGAACCTTGATGATATTGGCCTGTCGATGGCGCAATATATCAAGCTACGCTTTCCCGATTTTGCGCCTGAGCGCATCCTCGACACCGGCTGCACTATTGGACACAATACACTGCCTTGGAAGCAAGCCTATCCAGCAGCGGAAGTGATCGCGATTGATGCAGCACCGGGGCCGCTGGCTTACGGCTCAGCGCGCGCGAAAATGCAAGGGCAGGATGTCTTGTTCCAGCAAATGTGTGCCGATGATCTAGCCTATGAAGATGAAAGTTTCGACGTGGTTTGGTCAAGCATGTTCCTGCATGAATTGTCCAAAAAGCAGCGCGCGAAATGCTTTGAAGAAGCCTACCGCGTCCTGAAGCCGGGCGGGCTGGTTGTGCATATGGAATTGCCGCCAAATGATCAGATGAGCGCGTTTGATGGCTTCTATCTCGACTGGGACAGCTATTATAACAATGAGCCCTATTACAAAGGCTACCGTGATGAAATTCCAGCGAATTTAACCGCGCGTGCAGGCTTTGCGAGCGATGATTATTTCGATTTTGTCGTGCCCTCCATCAGCATTTACGGGGAGGATGCCGTGCGCGAAGCAGCAGCGGGCGACCGCGCAGAGGCTGTGGGTCAAGAAACCACCGGACGCCTTGCAGAAGGCGTGATGTGGTATGGCTTTGGAGCGTTCAAGAAATGAGCGATGAAGCAAAAGCCGCTTCGCCCCTTCGTCCAGAGGATGCGCCGCCTAATCTCTATGATGAGCATGGCAATGCGCGCTTCTTCGCTGATCCAGCAATGGACCGTTTCGTCGCGGTGGTGATGAATTTGGCTCAAGAGGTATGGGTCCAAGAAGAACGCCTACTCGCTTTAGAAGAAGCCAAATCAGGCCAAAGCGTAGATAAAGAGGCCAAGGTAGCCGAATTCATCGGACGGGTGTTTGAACCCGTGAGAAAGGCCTAGGCAAATGCGAGCGTGGGAAATCGGCTCAAGAGGGGCTGGGTCAAGCGGTCTGGAAGGCCTGCGAATGACCGAGCGCGCAGATCCCGTAGCCGGTTCCGGTCAGGTTTTGGTGCGAGTGATTGCCGCCGGTCTGAATTACCGCGACCTGATGCAATTGCGCGGGTATTACGGCCCTGAAAACCCAGACACACGTATTCCGCTGACCGACGGGGTTGGCATTGTCGAGGGGCTTGGCGAAGGGGTTTCAGAGCTTGCGATTGGCGACCGCGTTGTGGTTCACAATTTCCTGCCTTGGCTCGATGAAACCAGCTTTGGCTATCATGTTTTTGGGCAGGATATGGGCATATCGGCAGATGGCTGGCTGGCCGAGAAAATACTGCTTCCCGCCAATGCTGCGATCAAAGTGCCAGATAGTGTGAGTGATGAAACCGCCGCGACATTAGCGGTGGCAGCATGTACGGTTTGGCACGCAATGGTCGGCTTTGGTGGTGCCGGGCCAGGTAAGCTCGTGCTGGCCCAAGGGACCGGCGGCATGGCGATTTTTGCGCTCCAACTGGCGAAGGCATTGGGCGCAGATTTTGCGATAACATCGTCCAGCGATGAAAAACTGGCAAAGGTGCGCGCAATGGGTGCCGATTACACCGTGAATTACCGCGAGTGTGAGGATTGGGCAGCAGCTTTGCTGGAGCAAACAGGCGGGCGCGGCGCGGATGTCGTTGTCGATACCGTCGGTTTTGCTGAGTTCTCCAAAACCATCGAGGCTACCGCCCTTGAAGGTCGGATCGGCACGCTCGGCGCATTGTCAGGCAGCCCCGCAGACAAGGCTGATTTTAGCCAAGGGCCTATCCTTGGCAAAAACATCACGATTAAGGGCATCACTTCTGGACACAGGGGTATGTTCGTCGATGCGCTTAAAGTGATCGCCGATAAAGGCGTGGACATGCTGATTGACCGCGAATTTGCATTCGAAGATGCCGCCGCAGCTTACGCGCATCTCGATAGCGGCGCGCATATGGGCAAGGTGATGATCCGCGTTTCTGACTAGGCGCTTCAGCCAAGCCCAGTCGTCGGGTCAAATTCCATCATCGCGCGGTTGTTGACCGGCGCACCAGCAAGCGCGAAATTATCCGGATCAATGCTCTGCGTAATTTCTCCTTGACGTTTCGAGGCAGCGTGCACTTCATTGGTGCGGGTAATCCTGAGAGCCTCATAGCGCGCAAAAGCCTCCCGTGCGTCGCTGAGTTGCGCCAACATTTGTGCAAGCACATACCCATCCTCAATCGCCATGGCCGCGCCCATTCCAAGGAAGGGCAGCATAGCATGGGCAGCATCGCCCAGCATTGTGACACGCCCCTCGCTCCATGTGGATAGCGGCGCTCGGTCATAAAGGCCCCATTTAATACTGTCGCCTGCCTCGGCAATCAGGCCGGTCACATCAGGATGCCAGCCGCCGAAAGCGCGCATGACTTCGGCTTGCGGGGCTGCGATTGACCAACCCTCTGGCACTTCTTCGTTAGTCTCAACAAGGCCCGCCAAATTGACAACTGTGCCCTTGGCCATGGTGTAGCGGTTGAAGGTGCGGCCCGGCCCGATGAAGATGGCGCTGCGTCCCAAGCCCATAAACTTTTGCGCCCGCTCCATCGGCACTAGGCAGCGATAGGCTACGTGATTGGTGAAGCGCGGGCTATCATCTTGCACCATTTGCGCGCGCGCGGCAGAGCGCACACCGTCGGCCCCGATTAAAACGTCGGCTGAGGCCTGTGAACCATCGCTAAAATGTGCCGATGCTGTTCCAGTGCTTTGCGAATAATGCTTCAACCGTTTGCCGGTATGTGCGGTGCCGCCCAGCTTTTCAAATTCTGCAAGCAGCACTTTTTGCAAATCTGCGCGATAGATGTGGCGAATGATATTGGCCTCGCCATCATCAGGGGCGCCGTCGCCTTTGTCGAGATCGCCGAGCAGAACGGCGGCGCTACGATAATGCAGAAACGGCAATCCTCCAGCTGGACATGCGGTGGCTACGACTTTTGCTTTAAGCCCGAGCGCGCGAAATACATGCTGCGCGCCGAGCCCTAGGGTCAGGCCAGCGCCAGTTTCCTCGATCGCATTCGCCGCCTCAAACACATCCACTTTCAGCCCGCGTTGCAGCAGCGCAATCGCGCAAGTCAGCCCGCCCAATCCCGCGCCGATGATTGCGATTTTAGCGAGGCCCATCAGCGATCTAACTCGGTCAGCTCATAACGGTTCTGCATATATCCATCGATCGCCCCATAGACGAGGATGCTGTCATCATCATCGGTTACCCACATGTCGTAGTCTGGGTGCGATGTGCCGCCCATTCCCTCTTCGCTGTCATCGATAAAGCGGAAATGACGGCAGGCAAATGTGCCCGCTGGACAGGATTTTTCTTCGCGTCCGACATATTCAAGCGTGATGAAAACCTCTGAGATTTGCGGCGGGGTTGCGCCGCGATGATCGGGTGAGGGCAGGAAAACACGCAGCTTCCGTTTGTGCGGGCCTTTGTTCAGGTCCATAATGCGGGTGAGGAAGCCGTCGCTGACAATCGGATGGGTGCCAAATCCGTCAAATGCGCCGTCTGTATCGCGTGTTTCTGAATTGCGGCCAATCGTCGGCCCATAACTTTCGCAGGTGATTTGCCCTGCTTCATGGTCGTTGCGCATCCAACCAGATCCGAGAAATTCATCGCCCAATGTCAGGTGCACCAGCAGGTTTTGCGGAACCATATCAGGACCGATATGATAGGTGATATTGCGCAGGACCGTGGGATCGGGTTCCTCAATTTCGCATTGCGCAGTCATGATGACAGAACCGTCTGCATGGTGCGAGAAATTGAACCATTCGCGGCCGCGCTCCGCCCCTTGCATGCCCTCTTTTACAGAAGTGTAGAGGAGTTTGCCGCTTATGTTACGGTGCTTCATCAGATCAACCCAGCTTTATCGAGCCGCGTGATCACCGTTTCTTGCGCGCGCTTGAAATAGTCGCGTTCGGGCACGGCGGCCTTGCCGTCATTCATCATTCCATTGGGCTGATGAAAGTCCTCCGCCGCATCTGCATATGCTTGCGCAAACAAATCAGGGCGTTGGCGTGCCAGATAATTGGTCATCGCTGGCGTGCGGCGCGCTTCGCGCAATGCGCCAAGATCCACATTGGCAAAGGCTGTGAAAGTCTCACCATCATTGCTTTCTGCGGTCACTTTCCCGCGATAATCGACAATAGAACTATTGCCCTCCGCGCTGTTCAAGGGGAGCGTGGAACCGCTGATACCGGCAGTGTTGGCAGACACGACATAAGCCATGTTTTCAAATGCGCGGGCCTGTTTTGCGATGTCTTTATTGGTCGCCAATGG
>CALFEA010000133.1 GCA_937950385.1 uncultured Altererythrobacter sp.
TGGTTCTGGCGGTTGTGGGTATGGTCTTGGCGTTAAGAGCTAAACAAACTCGCTAGCCCCTCGCGGTAGGTAGGATATTGCGGCTGCCAATTCAAAACCCGTTTAGCTTTGCCGTTCGCAACGCGGCGGTTCTCTGAATAAAAACCAAGCGCCATTTTGCTAAGGTTCGCCTGCTCTAGTGATTGCAGTGGAGGCAAGGCCGCACCCGATAATCGGCAGGCCTCTTCGATCACGGCATTGCCGCTGGCGGGCAGGTCGTCGGCCAAATTATAAGCGCCCGATGGAGCCTCCAATCCGGCGATTACACCCGACACAATATCATCGACATGGCAGCGCGAGAACACTTGGTCCGGCATATCAATCCGGCGCGCTTTGCCCTCTTGCAATCGTTCAAATGCGCTGCGTCCCGGGCCATATATTCCGGGCAGGCGAAAGACGCGCGCGCCCAGCTCTACCCATTTCGCATCCGCCTGTGACCTTGCGCTGCGGCGCCCTGTGCCCGTTGGCGCGCTTTCATCCACCCATGCGCCCTGCTGGTCGCCGTAAACGCCGGTGGAGGAGAGGTAGCCATACCAAGCTGCGCCGAAATCGCGCCCATATGTATCAAGCACGGGATCAAGGCCCGATTTCCGGTCTGGCGGCACAGAAGACAGCACATGGCTCGCCTTCGTCAAAGCTTTCCGCACGGCGTCCGCATCGGCGAAATTCAAATTGCCTGCGCTGCCAGTTGCATCCACATGCCAGCCGCGCGCTAGCAATGCTTCTGCCAGCCGCGATGCCGTATACCCCAGACCAAAAATGAGTATTTGTGCCATGATGGTTCTTTTAAGCGTTGGACAGCGCGGCAAAGCAACCTAAATCAGTGCCCATGGAAAATTTGAGCGCAACGCCGACTGTCGAACAGCCCCCTGTGATCTATCGCAAGGATTACAAACCCTATCCTTGGCTAATCCCCGAAACCAAGCTGGATTTTCAGCTAGGGTTGGATGCAACCCGTGTCACCAGCACTTTAGCGGTTGAGCGCAATCCGGCGGGCGAGCCCAGCCAAGAATTGCGCCTCAATGGCGATGCGTTGGCGGCAGTGTCTGTCGCGGTTGATGGCGCGCCCGCTGATTACCGCATGGACGGCGCGGATCTGGTGGTCACGCTCACCGGAGATATGCATGTCGTCGAAGTGGTGACAGACCTTGTGCCCAGCGCGAACACCACGCTGATGGGGCTCTATGCTTCGGGCGGAATGCTGTGTACGCAATGCGAGGCGGAAGGGTTCCGCCGGATAACCTTCTTCCCCGACCGGCCCGATGTGCTCTCAACCTATTCTGTGCGGATGAGCGGCGATAAGGCGCAATTCCCGATCCTTCTGTGCAATGGCAATGAAACTGCAACCGGCGATGGCGGGGATGGCACGCATTGGGCGCAGTGGCATGATCCTTGGCCCAAGCCGTCCTATTTGTTTGCATTGGTCGCCGGTGATCTCGTTGCCAATTCCGGCAAGTTTACCACTATGAACGGCCGCGAAGTGACGCTTAATGTGTGGGTGCGCGAGGAAGATTTGGCGCGCACTGATCATGCGGTGGAATCGCTTCGTAAATCGATGGAGTGGGACGAGGAAACCTTCGGCCGCGAATATGATCTCGACCTGTATAACATCGTCGCTGTGTCAGACTTCAACATGGGCGCGATGGAGAACAAGGGTCTAAACGTCTTCAACACCAAATATGTGCTGGCCGATAGCGAGACCGCGACAGACGCCGATTTTGACGGCGTCGAAGGTGTGATTGCCCATGAGTATTTTCACAATTGGTCGGGCAATCGGATCACTTGCCGTGATTGGTTCCAGCTGTCTTTGAAAGAGGGCTTTACCGTCCTGCGCGATCAGCTTTTCAGTCAGGATATGCAGGGTGAGGCGGTTAAGCGGATTGAGGATGTGCGTATCCTTCGCGCGGCGCAATTCCCCGAAGATTCAGGGCCATTGGCGCATCCCATCCGGCCTGACAGCTTTCGCGAGATCAGCAATTTCTACACAGCGACCATCTACAACAAAGGCGCCGAAGTCATCCGCATGATGCGGAGCATGTGCGGCGTGGAGGCGTTCCGCAAAGGCACGGACCTCTATTTTGATCGCCATGATGGCGAGGCGGCGACATGTGAGAATTTCATCTGCGCAATTGAGGATGGTGCGGGGCTGGATCTCAAACAATTCCGCAATTGGTACCGTCAAGCTGGCACGCCGAAAGTGGATGCGGCGCTCAGCCATAGTGGCGATACGGTCACGCTAACCCTCAAGCAAACGGTGCCAGACACGCCGGGCCAATCGGGCAAAGATCCGATGGTGATCCCCTTGCGGATTGCTTTGCTTGATCGTGAGGGCGGCAAGCATAAAGGCGAAGAATTGGTCGTGCTGAAAGAAGCAGAACAAAGCTTCAGTTTCACTGGCTATGCCAGCGAGCCCGCGCTTTCGATCAATCGCGGATTTACCGCACCCGTCGTGATTGAGCGCGCGGTTTCGAGTGCAGACTTGCTGCTGCTGGCCGCTCATGATGATGATCCATTTGCGCGCGCAGAAGCGATGCAGGAACTGGTCGTTGCGCATCTGGTTGCCGCTGCAAAAGGCGGGCTTTCAGAAGCCGAACGAGCCGCTGGCGAGGCGGCGATCGTGCAAGCCTTTGGCGCGATTTTGGGCGATACGGCGCTGGATGACAGCATGCGCGGCGAGCTGATGGTTCTGCCCAGCCAAACCTATTTATTTGAGCAAATCGTCTTGTCGGGCGATCTCGCTGATCCCGGCGCAATTCATTCTGTGCGCGAGAGCTTGAAGCAATTTATCGCTGAAAGTTTGGCGCCGGAATTGGACGCGCTTTATGCCCGCTGCCAAGCGGTAAGTTTTGCTGATCCAGCAGGCAGGGGCGCGCGCAAGGTTAAGGCTATGGCACTCGGCCTGATCGCGTCTGGTGATCCAGCCAAAGCGGCCAGTCTGGCCAAAGCGCAATATGATGCTGCCGACAATATGACCGACCGGCAATCGGCGCTGATGACTTTGTGCAGCATAGATGGAGCGGCGCGCGATGAGGCTTTGGCCGATTTCCATTCCCGCTTTTCAGACAATGATCTGGTGGTGGACAAATGGTTCACTTTGCAGGCGCTGTCTTTGCACCCGCAAGTTCTAGATCACGTCAAAGCTCTTGCCGAACATGCCGACTTCACGATCAACAATCCTAACCGAGTGCGTTCGCTCTATATGGCGCTGGCGGGCAATCCCTTTGCCTTCCATGATGCCAGCGGAGAGGGGTACCGGATGGTTGCCGATCTGGTGATCGCGCTTGATCCCATTAACCCGCAAACAGCGGCGCGCTTTATCCCAGCACTGGGCAAATGGCGCAAGATTGAGGCCGGGCGCGCGACATTGATGCGCGGCGAGTTGGAGCGGATTTCACAGGTTGCTGGCTTGTCGCGCGATACGATGGAGCAAGTCACGCGGTCGCTGGAGGGGTAGTCTGTATGGCGCGTTCGCTTCCCCTTGTGCGCTCTGATATTTTGGGTGAATCTCCGCACGGCTTTTTCGGGCATGGTGATGGCGAGCACCAATATGGATATGGCGCAGAAGGCGATGTGGGGGTGATCACCAGCACACGCGCTGATGCGGC
>CALFEA010000134.1 GCA_937950385.1 uncultured Altererythrobacter sp.
AATCCGGGTGAATGATGCTCCAGCGAGTTTTGAGGAGGCGGTGCGCGGTGGCTGTGAACGGCTACGAGAAGATGTCTCCATTCGCCAAGTCACATTTTCAGAAGGCAAAACCTAAATGCCCAAAAGAACTGACATATCCTCCATCCTCGTCATTGGCGCTGGTCCGATCATCATCGGGCAGGCCTGTGAATTTGATTATTCCGGAACTCAAGCGATCAAGGCGCTGAAGGAGGAGGGCTACCGCGTCATCCTCGTCAATTCCAATCCGGCCACGATCATGACCGATCCGGAGTTTGCCGACGCTACCTATATCGAGCCGATCACGCCCGAAATCGTCGCCAAGATTATCGCCAAGGAAAAGCCTGACGCTGTCCTGCCGACAATGGGCGGGCAAACGGCGCTCAACTGCGCGTTGTCCCTTGAGAAAATGGGTGTTCTGAAAGAGCACGGCGTCCAGATGATCGGCGCTGATGCAGAGGCCATCGACAAGGCAGAGGACCGCCAGAAATTCCGCGATGCGATGGACAAAATCGGCCTTGAAAGCGCGCGCAGCGGCGTGGCGCATTCGGTTGAGGAAGCGCGCGAAATCCTAGAGCGCACCGGCCTTCCCAGCATTATCCGCCCCAGCTTTACCCTTGGCGGAACCGGCGGCGGCATCGCTTATAATAAGGCAGAGTTTGACCAAATTGTCCGCAATGGCCTCGACGCATCCCCAACCACAGAAGTCTTGATCGAAGAATCGCTGCTTGGTTGGAAAGAGTTTGAGATGGAGGTTGTCCGCGACAAAAAGGACAATTGCATCATCATCTGCTCGATTGAAAATGTCGACCCAATGGGCGTGCACACCGGCGACAGCATCACGGTGGCCCCGGCGCTGACCCTGACCGACAAAGAATATCAGATCATGCGCACAGCATCGCTTGATGTGCTGCGCGAAATTGGCGTGGAGACGGGCGGATCAAACGTACAATTTGCGGTCAATCCCGCAGATGGCCGCTTGATTGTGATCGAGATGAACCCGCGCGTCTCGCGCTCCTCCGCGCTGGCATCCAAAGCCACCGGATTCCCCATCGCACGCGTCGCAGCAAAACTGGCTGTGGGTTATACGCTCGATGAAATTACCAACGAAATTACTGGCGCAACGCCTGCCAGCTTTGAGCCAACGATCGACTATGTTGTCACCAAAATTCCGCGCTTCGCTTTTGAGAAGTTCAAAGGCGCAAAGGATGACCTGGCCACCGCGATGAAATCCGTTGGCGAAGTCATGGCGATTGGCCGCAACTTCCAAGAGAGCATGCAAAAGGCTTTGCGCGGGCTGGAGACTGGTCTCGACGGGTTCAACCGCTTTACCGAATTGGAGGGCGTCGCACGCGATGTTCTCACGGCTTCACTGTCTCAGCGCACGCCAGACCGGCTGCTGAAAGTTGCCCAAGCATTCCGCGAGGGTATGGATGTCGATGGGATCAATACGATCACCGGCTACGACAAGTGGTTCCTGCGCCAAATCGAGGATATTATTACAGCTGAAAAAGGCGTCAGCGACAATGGCCTGCCGCAGGATGCAGCCGGTTTGCGCCGCCTAAAATCCATGGGCTTTTCCGACAAGCGCCTTGCGACTTTAGCCGTGCGTTCGGTCGGCGTGGCCGGCGGTATGGGCGAGACACAGGCGCGCAGATCCGGCCTGCTGCATGATGCATTGCAAGCCATGGCAGGCGCGACCAGCGAGACCGAAGTGCGCGAGCTGCGTGAACGGCTTGGCGTGAAACCAGTTTTCAAGCGGATCGACAGCTGCGCGGCGGAATTCGAAGCCATCACGCCCTACATGTACTCCACCTATGAAGCCCCGACCTTTGGCGAGGCGGAATGCGAAGCGGCACCATCTGACCGCAGGAAAGTCGTCATACTTGGCGGCGGACCAAACCGCATCGGACAGGGGATTGAGTTTGACTATTGCTGCGTCCATGCCTGCTTTGCTTTGGAAGAGGCAGGCTTCGAGACAATCATGGTCAATTGCAATCCAGAGACTGTGTCGACCGATTATGACACGTCAGACCGATTGTATTTTGAGCCCCTGACAGCAGAAGATGTACTGGAAATTCTGAAGCTTGAGCAATCCACCGGCGAATTGGTCGGCGTGATTGTTCAATATGGCGGGCAGACGCCGCTGAAATTGGCACAAGCGATTGAGGATGCGGGTATCCCCATCCTTGGCACATCTCCTGATGCAATTGATTTGGCAGAGGACCGCGAGCGTTTTGCAAAACTGGTCAATCAGCTTGGTCTGAAACAGCCTGATAATGGTATCGCCTACAGCCGCGATGAAGCCGCCGCTGTGGCAGCGCGCATTGGTTATCCTGTATTGCTACGCCCTTCCTATGTACTGGGCGGCCGCGCGATGGAGATCGTCGACAGCGAAGCGCAATTGGACAATTACATCAAAACGGCGGTGAATGTGTCGGGCGAAAGCCCCGTTTTGGTCGACCAATATTTGCGCGATGCAACCGAATGCGATGTTGATGCTTTATGTGATGGTGATGAAGTTCGCATTGCAGGCGTCATGCAGCATATCGAGGAGGCTGGAGTGCATTCCGGCGATAGCGCCTGCACTTTACCGCCTTATTCTTTGCCCGCAGAGATCGTTGAAGAGATGGAGCGCCAAGCAGAGGCGCTCGCGATGGCATTGGGCGTGGTAGGCCTTATGAATGTACAGTTCGCGGTAAAAGAGGGCGAAGTTTATCTGATTGAAGTCAATCCGCGTGCAAGCCGCACCGTGCCATTTGTCGCCAAAGCTATTGGTCAACAAGTCGCCAAGATCGCAGCACGCGTTATGGCGGGTGAGAAACTTAGCACATTTGAGCCATTCAAACGTGAGTTCCCTTACATGGCTGTGAAAGAAGCCGTATTCCCGTTTGCACGTTTCCCCGGCGCTGACCCAATCTTAACACCCGAAATGAAGTCTACCGGCGAAGTTATGGGAATTGATCGAAATTTTGAGGCTGCTTTTATGAAATCGCAATTGGGCGCAGGCAATGTTCTGCCTGAAAGCGGAACACTGTTTGTATCTGTGAAATCGGGCGACAAGGCGATTATATTGCCCGCTGTTAAAGACCTGATTGAGCAGGGCTTCACCGTGATCGCTACAGGCGGCACGCAAAGCTATCTGGCCGAACAAGGGCTAGCGGTTGAGCGCGTCAATAAGGTCGCCGAAGGTCAACCGCATATTGTCGATAGAATCATCGATGGCGATGTCGATTTGATCTTCAATACAACAGAAGGCTGGCAGAGCCTGTTGGACTCCAAATCAATCCGCGCATCGGCGCTGGATGAGAAGGTGCCTTATTACACAACTGCCACTGCTTCAGTCGCTGCGGCCACTGCAATTAAGGCTGTAAAAGCCAGCGACCTTGAAGTGTGCTCATTGCAAGACTATTATAGTTAGAAATAACATAAGCTCTTCCCACATATTTCGAGCATTTATGGCCGCTTTTCTCTTTCAGTAAGAGCTCGGGCGGCCTTCAAATGCATTGCCGAAATGACCAATAGTGGAGCGGATAGAGCGACAAGATAGAACGGAATATGGCGATGGATAAGGTGCCAATGCTGGCAGAAGGTTACGAAACGCTGATGGCGGATCTTAAATCTTTTCGCGCGGAACGCCCAATGATTGTGGATGCAATCGAAGAAGCGCGCGCGCACGGCGACCTGTCGGAAAACGCAGAATATCACGCGGCAAAAGAACGTCAGGGCCAAGTTGAAGCCCAAATTTCCGACTTGGAAAATAAGGTGAGTCGGGCCCAAATCATCGATCCGACCTCTTTATCTGGCGATCGCATCGTATTCGGCGCCACGGTCACCTTGCTTGACGATGATGACAAGCCGATCAAATATCAGATTGTTGGCGAAACTGAGGCGGATGCGACCAAGGGCCGTATTTCCTACAGCTCACCCCTAGCGCGGGCTCTGATTGGCCGAAGCAAGGGTGACGAGATTGAAGTCACAGTGCCTGCTGGCGACAAATTCTATCTCGTGGAAAAAATCGAATTCGTCTAATGAATTTTTCCATCGCGTAATTGTGGATGGGAGTGCCTTCAATTTCGAAGTCACGGCGTTCCACTAACGTGTAACCTGCACGCTCAAAGGAAGGGCGAGCGAGTTCGCTTGCTTCTGTGTACAGCCGACTTAGTTCAATTTCCAAGGCGTTTTCTTCTGCAGCTTGTAGCAATCTTGCGGCCAAACCTCTGCGCGTATGATCAGGATGATTATACAGATGATCAAGGTGGCCATCAACTTCTAGCAGAGCGTAAGCAACTGGAATATCTGTAGAATTTACAGCGCACCAAATGATTGCGCCGCTTGCTACGCGTGCACGAAAGCGCTCGGGCCCTGGATGGCGAGCAGACCAAGCAGCCACTTGTTCATCGGTGTAGGCATGGCGGCCAATTGTAGTGATCGCAGCTAAGCAAATTTGAGAAAGTCGCTCAGCATCCCGATCCTGAAAGAGTCGAATTCTGTAACCCAATGCTTATCCAGCTTCTGGGTCAAGAAGCTTGTGAAGATGCACAATGACATATTTCATTTCAGCATCGTCAACCGTGCGGTGGGCATTGCCGCGCCATGCGTCTTCAGCAGTCTCGAAATCACTATAGACGCCAGCAACATGGAGGCTTTCGGGGTCCTGAAACTCATAAGATTGCGGATCGACGACTTTGCCGCCCATCACGAGATAGAGTTCCTGCTTGGCTGTTTGTTCGCTCATGGTGAGCCTTCCTACGTTCAAAAATTGAGGGCGCGCCTAAATGCAGACGCCTAAAAACTGAACCGCTCTTAGCTGACGTAACGTAAGGCGCAAGGCCGCTAGGTACGATCCTTCACAGATGAACGCATGGCCTCACCTTCTTTGCGCGCGTTTTCCATCATCTTGAGGCCATATGCAATGGCGGCTTCTTTCAATAATTTGACGGCAACACTCGGTTTTTTAACAGGCTTTGCTGCGGCTTTTACAGCTGATTTCTTGCCACTTGATCCAATGACCAACCCGATTCCCACCGCGCCTGCAAGGATCATGAATGGGTGTTTTTCAATCAAGTCTTTAGCAGTTGCAGAAGCCTCTCCTGCAGCCTCTTTGGCTTCTGTCACAATACCGTTTTCGGCAAGGCGCAGCTTTCTCGCCTCTACCTTGTCGCGCAGGACTAGGCGTTTTTCATCCAAGCTCATATCGGGTCTTCCGAATGGTCAGCCGTATCCTCAATGTTTTCTGGTTCAGTTTCGGGAGCATCATTCGGGGCAGTTAACTGCTCAATTAATTCCATTAGTGGCTCACGCACAATCCATAATATTCCCGCGCTGATCGCTGCGCCCGCCACCGCAGCAATTGTGCCCTTATGATTTAGCGCAGAATCCCGCGTACCGTGAAGCAATTGCTTCGCCTTATCTTCCGTGGGAGGGACCGTGCGTTCGCGCAAATTGGCTGGAGCGACAAGCGCTTTTGCATGCGCAATATCAGCGGTGATTAAATCACGCGCTTCATCACGCAGAATCTTATCTTGGGCCAATCGTTTTTTTAAATTGTTCACGGATCGGACTTTGCAAATGCTTGTGTGACATCCTTGATTTTCGAGCGAATAATAAGCCCAAAAACAATCGTCGCAAATAGTAAAACGCCAACCACAATACCCATTGCGGCCCATCCGCCAACCATTGGAGCAAGGGCAATGACGGAACCGACCACCAGCGCAATCAGCATTAGATGCACAAATCCAAGAGCCAGCATACCTAGAATGAGCGCCGACTTGCCTCGATCAGCTGCAAAAGAAAGACGGGTCTTTTGAAACGCTAGCTCGGCTTCAGCATAGATTTTGCCGTCCTCGACAAGGGCTGCAATTTCTTCCTTGAGTGGCGGAGGCGATTCTGGACCTGCACCAGATACGGTATCTTCGGACAAAGCTGCGCCGGTGACAGGATCAATGCTTGGCGCATTTCCCTTGTCAGCTGGGCCTTCTTTCCCGCCATCTGCAAGCGCGTCACGCGCCATTTCAAAGCCCCTTTAACCTAAACTGACGCTCTAATTGCGGCTACTGAACAGCTTGGCAAGGACGAAGCCAGCTACCGCTGCAACGCCAATGGCAACGCCGGGGCTTTTACGTACCATTTCGCGGGCATCTTCGCCGATTTCATCAACGCTTTTTGCATCCAACTTAGCAGATGCTTCTTGCAACGAACGCGAGGCAGTGCGGGCGTAATCACCATATTGCTCTCCGAAACGCTCATCAATGGTGGCAGCGGTGTCGGCAACAACTGTACCAAGCGAAGCGATCGCATCGCTTGCTTTTGCCTTGCCTTCGACGGCCAATTCACCTGCGCGCTCTTTGGCTTCGCCGCCATATTTCTTGGCGTCTTCCATAAGCTCGCCGCCTTTTCCATCTTTCAATGCAGCTGCGCCAGCTTTGGCGTCGTCGAGCGCAGCGGTAAAACGGCTTTTCGCGCTTGCGGCAGTATCTTCGACAACTTCACCGGTTTTCGCGGCGGCTTTTGTAGTGGCTTTCTTCTGGGCCATATTGGAACTCCTTCATGATTTTTCTCAGGCCGCGGATATCGCGCGTAAATATAAGCTTTTGGCACTTATCTGAGCTTTCATGCTGCAGCGCAACTTGCGCCAAGGCAGCTTGGCGCATATGCCGCGCAAAATAACTCATTGCACCACTCCATATATGGGTGGTGTCTTACCACATTACAACACCCACCGGAGCAAAAAATGACTGGCATTCTTGATCTTCATGGCCGCGAAATCCTCGATAGCCGCGGAAACCCGACGGTTGAAGTCGATGTTTTGCTCGAAGATGGCAGTTTTGGCCGGGCAGCCGTACCTTCAGGCGCTTCGACTGGCGCTTATGAGGCGGTTGAACTGCGTGACGGTGACAAAACTCGCTACATGGGCAAGGGCGTTTTGCAGGCTGTCGATGCCGTCAATGGCGAGATTGCCGAGTTGGTTGAGGGTCTTGATGCCGAGGATCAGCGAGACATTGATTTGGCGATGATCGATTTGGATGGCACGCCAAATAAAGCACGGCTTGGGGCAAATGCGATACTTGGGGTGAGCCTTGCGGTGGCAAAAGCGGCAGCAAACGCGCGCGGCCTCCCGCTCTATTCCTACCTTGGCGGCGTATCGGCCCACGTGTTGCCTGTGCCAATGATGAATATCATTAATGGCGGCGAACATGCTGATAACCCTATCGATATTCAAGAATTTATGGTCATGCCTCTGGGCGCGGATAGCCTCGCTGAAGCAGTGCGTTGGGGCTCTGAGATTTTCCACACACTGAAGAGTGGCCTGCACGAAAAAGGTCTTGCAACATCGGTTGGCGACGAAGGCGGCTTTGCCCCAAATATTGCCAGCACGCGCGCGGCGCTCGATTTTATTATGGCCTCAATCGAAAAAGCGGGCTTCAAGCCGGGCGAAGATGTAGCACTAGCGCTGGATTGTGCTGCAACTGAATTTTACCGCGATGGAAAGTACGAAATTTCAGGCGAAAAACTCTCGCTCGATGGTGAAGGTATGGCCGATTACCTTGCTAAATTATGCGCAGACTATCCGATCCGTTCCATCGAAGATGGCATGGACGAAGATGATTTTGCTGGTTGGGCCGCTTTGACTAAGAAGGTCGGGGACACGGTGCAATTGGTTGGCGACGATTTGTTCGTCACCAATCCCGAACGTCTAGCGATGGGCATCGAGAAGGGGTTGGCCAATTCGCTATTGGTGAAGGTCAATCAAATCGGAACGCTGACAGAGACATTGGCGGCCGTCGATATGGCGCACCGTGCCGGTTATACATCTGTGATGAGCCACCGTTCAGGTGAAACCGAGGATGCGACCATTGCCGATTTGGCGGTTGCGACCAATTGTGGTCAGATCAAAACAGGTTCACTCGCACGCTCAGACCGTTTGGCTAAATACAATCAATTGATCCGGATTGAGGAAGAATTGGGCGCCAGCGCGCATTATGCTGGCCGCGGGTGTTTTGGCTTATAGGTAATTGGCTTTTCAGGACCATATATCGCATTACCTCGGGTTCTTCCTTGACCCTTAATTTTGCGGGAGGTTGTCTACTCCAGCGACTTCTTCAAAATATTGGTCCATCCGCGCTACGCCTTGCACAGATAGCTTCACCAACACACGGCGGTGATCTTCGTCATCATTGATGCGGGTCACCAAACCGGCTTCTTGTAAAACGCCTAGCCACCGAAGGCCTGTTGTAGCGGGGGCGGCTGAACCAATGCAGGCGCTGGAAACAGAGACCTCTTGCTGCGTAGCTTGCGCAATATAGAGATCGAGCAAAATATCCCAAGCCGGCTCACCCAATAGCGCGCCATTGCCCAATATAGGGCCGCGTCGCCGGCGATCTTCATATGTCCGGCGGGCAATATTGACGAAACGTCCCGGTTGCGCATCCAGGTCAATTGAACGGTTTTCACCGCCAAGTGTCGTGGTGCCATCAGGCCCATTTACAGTAAGCAAACCGTCAGCCAATGCTGAAAGTTGGTTAGCAATCTCGGCCAAGTTACGGGCCTCTAGCGGTGCGCTGATTTGAGCCATCTAGCACGCCTCCAACAAGTTGCTGGCCGTCCAAATGATGAGATAATCCAAAAGCCTCTCCTGCCAAATGGAGCGCCCATGAAAAGCTGCATGATTGCCCTAATGAGACATTTTTTAGCGTTGATTCATAAACTTGGCTTTCCGGATCACTACTTAGAGGTATTGCTTAGTTCCGCGTCTGAACTTCGCACTAACCTTGACGCATTGACCGCAATATGTCCCTATGCGGGTTCAAGGAGGGGCGCGCATGGGACAATTTCCGGTAAGGCCAGAAGATGTCGACCCAGAGTTTCTTGAAACCGTCTTGGGCGCTAAGGTCAACCGGGTTGATTTTAAGCCGATAGGCAATGGTTTGGTCGGCGATAGCGCCCGTTTCGACATCACATATGCAGCCGGCAGCAGCGGACCAGTTTCATTGGCAGGCAAATTTCCTGCAGCCGATGCAACCAGTCAG